>NZ_JBWJVK010000075.1:0-4321 GCF_056428945.1 Flavobacterium sp. GNP010
CGTAAACTCTAAACTAAACACTGAAAACGGAGCACTGCATACTATTCACTTTTCACTAAATCAACCCGGCAACTGTGCCACATCTTCTCCAAAAATTTCTTTCTTGATTAGTGGCAATTGCACTAACAATTTCTTCATTCCTTCCACGCCCAATTGCTCAGTATTGTGGGAATGGTAATCTTCGATTTTAGATATGTCTTGCTCCCCTTCCGAAAAGTACTGAGCATAATTTAAGTCTCTATTATCCGCTGGCACGCGGTAGAATTCCCCCATATCTTCGGCTTTAATCATTTCTTCACGTGTACACAGGGTTTCGTATAACTTTTCGCCGTGTCTGGTACCAATTACTTTAATTTCATTGGTCGCATTACTTAATTCTTTCAAAGCTTGCGCCAAATCACCAATAGTACCTGCAGGTGCTTTATTGACGAACAAATCACCTTGATTGCCATGCTCAAATGCAAACAATACTAATTCAACTGCTTCATCCAACGACATTAAGAAACGAGTCATATTAGGATCCGTTATAGTCACCGTTTGACCTGTTTTTATTTGATTTAAAAACAACGGAATCACGGAACCTCTTGAAGCCATCACGTTACCGTAACGCGTGAGGCAAACAGTTGTTGTATTATTCGCAATAGTTCTAGAAGCAGCTACAGCCACTTTTTCCATCATCGCTTTGGATATTCCCATAGCATTAATAGGATAGGCTGCTTTATCCGTACTCAAACAAATTATTTTGGATACCTTATTAGCAACTGCTGCATCAATAGCGTTTTGTGTCCCCATGACATTGGTTTTCACCGCTTCCATCGGGAAAAATTCACAAGATGGTACTTGCTTCAGTGCGGCAGCATGAAACACATAATCCACTCCACGCATGGCACGTTCGATACTCGCGTAATCACGAACATCCCCAATGTAAAATTTGAGTTTATCGCTTTTTAACTGGTTACGCATGTCATCCTGTTTTTTCTCATCACGTGAAAAAATTCGTATTTCACTAAAATGATCCGTTCGTAAAAAACGGTTCAATACAGCATGACCAAATGACCCGGTGCCTCCGGTGATTAAAAGTGTTTTATTTTGTATTTTCATTTTCTTGTAATAAGTTAACTAATATATCAATCTGGTTAAAAACCAATTGTTCAGTGGGTTGTGTTTTTTTTTCTACCGCTGAATGAAATGCTGTGACTATACTTTCAATTTTGGTAGGATCAAACACTAAAGATGGTTTACAGACCGCATAGGTGTAAGGCAAATCTGCACCAATAATATTACATTTATTTTCAATAGCTTCAATAATTCCTAGTCCAAAGCTTTCCGACAGTGAAGGGTAAATGGAGAAAACTGCTTTGCCATAAATCGATCCCAATAAATCTCTTGTTACAAAACCGTGATTAATTACCGGATATCCTTCGGTTTTCATTTTAGAAATCAGATTAATTAGCTCTTTAAATTCATTACCAATTGTTAAATGAAGTTCTCCCCTTTTTTTATCATCATAAAATATAGCGAAAGCTTCAAGCACATTGAAATGATTTTTATGCGGACTACCAGAACTCACATAAACAAAGATCTCTTTTTTTCTGTTTTCAATAGTAACTTTTTTTAGCGATGGATAAAATGGAATAATCAACACTTTTTCATTATTCAATTTTGAGGTTTTCGCTAAAAAATTATCTTTCATTACTTGGGTTTGAACTATCCAAAAATCAGTATTTTTTTGCAAAATATTAAATAGTAATGTCTTGATATTTAAAATAACTTTTTGTTTCCTTGAAATTTTATTAGGAATTTCAAGGAAAAGCTTTTGATGGAAATAAGTATAGACTGTAGCCTTTAATTTTATATTTGGCGGTAAATTGCCGAAACACAACACTTTTGAAAAATTTATTCTGTTTTTTTTATAAAATTTATAACGTTCAATAAGGGATGCTCTTAAATAAATTTTCCTGTCAGCAGAAATCTCATGATAAGAATCATTGCACCTTTCATCAAAGATATAAAAAACATCAAGAGTAGTTTTTTCAATCTCTGTTACCAAATAATCTAAAAGGATTTTTCCACCTCCATTATTTATATAAAGAGAATCAATCAACAGCATTATACAATAATTTTTTAATTTTTTTTCTTTTCTTATAATACAAAAGATCCATAATTCCAGACAACTGAAATATTACAAGCTGAATAGAATAATCAGCTTCCAAATTAGTCCTATTTATCAGATATTTATCAGATCCACTATTAAGAGGCAAATTATTAGTTGCAAAGCTGTATTCAAAACCTGCTTCTTTAATTTTAGCATAAGCTTCCGCCGTGTATGTAGAAAGTTCACCTCCCACCCAACAAAAACAAACGATTTCATTTATGCCTAGTAATTCCTCTAATTTTTGCTTTGCATTTGCAATTTCAAAATCTAATCTTGCTATAGAATCATTAGCCGACATACGATGATGAGTGAATGTATGACATCCTACAATGTGGTTTTTAGAAATATATTTTGCTTCATTTATAGACATTCCATATCTGTCATCAGTATAATCCTGATTCATTGTGATGGAATTTGCAAGTGCAAAGTTCTTAGAAGGATTTTGAAGAAAACCTACTGGTATAAAGAACCAGCCAGTAAAACTATTTTGTTCCAAAACTTTTATAGCAGTATCAAAGTTAGATCGTAGCCCATCATCAAACGAAATAATCAATCCAGGTTTTTTAAGTTGTCTCTTATCTGCTCTAGTAAAATAATCAGATAACTTTGTAAGATTGACATCTTCAAAATATTCATTGAAAAATTTCAATTGTTTTTCAAACTGAGCCTTTGAATGCTCTGGTGTACAATGATAGTTAACAACTCGAATATCAGTTGTAAGCAATCTTATTCTAAAGAACAAATAACTAATTCCTGTATAAAACAAAACATTAGCAAGAATTTTTTTTTTCATTAATTAAAATGTATCAAAATCGAAATAAGTGAATTTTAAAGTTGACAAGTCAACATCATTGTTAAAGTTTAGAAAGCCAATAGGAAGACCTTCAGTGCTTTTTTTTATCTGATCTAATTTATTAGCAAGTATTGTGTCTGGACTTACATAAAAAACAATATTTGTATTAAATGTGAGAAGTGATAACAACTTTAGCTTTTTAATAATTGGTTCTAGACTAGATGTATTATCAATATTGATGTCACCAATACTTAGTTTTCCATTTATTTTAACTACTAAGTCCATATCACCTAATTTAATTATAAAGGTATTTTTAGATTTCAACTTATAATTCCAAAATGCCTCATCCCGAAGTATACCATCTTGACCATTTCTTACAATAGAACCTGGAAAAAAATCTGGTTTTTTATAAAAAGAAAAAATAAATCTGACCCACCATAGATATAGTGTATTAAGAAATTTAAACCTCTCTACAAGAATGGCAATAGGTAAAGTTGGCACAAAAAAGCTGTACTTTTTAATGTTTTCATTAAATATCCAATCAAGTTTTTTTTTAAATCCAGTATAAGATGAAGCTGAAGGAAATCCGAAAACTCCATTAATGTTACTTTCTTTGCACAAGGTATATGTTTTTTTTGCACCATTAATAAATAAACCATTTCCAATATGATCCTTATGGGTCATTGTATTACCAGATTGAGATATTAGCAGTATTTTACCTTTAATATGAGCTAACATAGGAAAGACACCATAGAAAGACACAGGTTTATTTAATTCAAAATAGGCAATATATCCAATATCACTTACTCCCGAAAAATCTGTATTATAACTTTCTGAAAGTGATTTTAAATCCGGAGCATTGCCAAATGCGCTTAAAAAAATAGGTATCAGTTCGTGTAAATTTTGTTTTGATAATCTTGAGAATGAATAATTCATAGCAACAGGAATTTTGATTAATTGATTTACTTATAAAGGATTAAATAAAGAGCTTTTTAATTTAATAGTTTTAAAAAAAAATAACATATTATTTTTGCAGATTATATGTTTTAGTATAGACTATTATAATATTTTTGACAAAAAAGTAAATATTTTTATTTAGAAATTATTAAGTTTAATTAAAATAGTCAAAATAAGACATTAACGATTTTAAAAAAAAAAAAATGAATTTTTATCTTAGTGATTTCAAAAAGATTTCTATTTTCTTTTTCCAAGAATTTTGTTTTGAATAATTGGAAATCAACTTGCATTTATTATAATAATACTCATCCGAACTTAGTAATAAAGTCAATTGTTTTGTCAATGAATCTACATCATTAAAATAATTCAATATAGAATCATAAGAATTAGAAACATTAAGTGTTTTTGCACTTAAT
>NZ_JBWJVK010000076.1:0-4235 GCF_056428945.1 Flavobacterium sp. GNP010
CATATCTTGAAGCAGGTACAATAATTCAGCAGAAATATTTTCTGGTTCATTTTTGTAGGCTTTTTGAATAGCTCTTTTTAGGTCATATATTGTGTTTCTTCCTTTTAATACATAACCATCTATATGAAGTTCGTCAAATAATAAATTGATACGGTGCGCTCTGTCTTCAATCGAAAAAACTATTATTTTAATGTTAGGGCACTCCTTTTTTACCGCAGCTATCAATTCTTCTCCTGAATTAAGTTTGTTTAATTGATTGATCCCTTTTAAAGGATAAATCTGAGATAAGCAGTTGAAAAGGAGCACCGTCTAAATTTGCTTTTTTAACTTTTAACAAAGCTTCATCACAATATTTTGCATATTGAATTTCAAGTACATCAAGCTCATTTAGTATCTGAGCAGCACCCAAATCATTAAAATCGATATCATCCGCAATTAAAACTTTTGTAAACATATTTATATATTATTTTGGAACTAAAATTTTAGCCTTGAAACCTTTATTGGTTTGAGAATCAAAAGTAAGTATTCCATTTACCGCCTCAATACGGTTTTCCGCATTCTTTAGACCATTTTTTAAAATTAGTTTTTCTGAAAAACCAACTCCGTTATCTGAATAGTCAATTTTAAGAGAATTTTGCTCCATATCAAAACCAATAACCACAAAACTGGCTTGACTATATTTTTTCATATTAACCATAAGTTCTTGTAATACCCTTTGTATGGCTATCTTTTTTTCTGTTTGAACTTTCGACCAATCTATTGGGGTACCATTCTTAATAATAACTTCGGTACTACTACTTTTATAGTTACTGAGCATTTGTTTTAAATTTTGTTCAAAACATTCTCCCGTTTCTATGGGACTATTCGCTTTAGAAAAATTTCGTGTTCTAGCATATATTTTATCAAGATTGTCTAAGAGAGTTTCTTTTTTCGTTGGATTCTGTAAATCTTGAGTATCAGCAAAAGTCATAGCATAAAAAACATCATTAGCCAATTCATCATGGAGTTCTTTAGAAATTCTTGTTTCGGTACTATAGCTTGCCTCTAAGCGTTCTCTTTTGGTTTTAGTTTTATAGTAATTTACTATAAATACAATCCCACCAAGTAGCGTGAAAACTCCAAAAAACAACAAGTATTTTTGGTTCTTTTGCGTTTCTAGTTCCAAAAGGGTTTCCGCTCGTTGTCCCTTATATTTGATGCTTTCAAGGATGGCGTTCCTTGAATCATATCTAATTTTAGCAAATTGATTTTTAGCATTATTTCGTACTTTCTTAATACTATCATTTAAACTTACAAACAGTATGGCGTAACTATTTTCTCCTTTTTCTTGATTATGCGACATTAAAAATGATAAGGCTTCCAATCGTTCGTCAATACTTTGCTGTTTCGTTGCTTCCTCATAAGCATGGAGTGCATTAACTTTCGATTTTTGGTAATCTCTTTTTTGATAGTAATCGGCTAAATGCAAATAGCTTTCAATACTTCCATAGGAATCATTAATGCTAGTTCGGATGGCTAAAGCCTGATTCATTAATGCTAGTCCTTTTAAAACCTGATTGTCTTTATAATAAGCAAATCCCAGATTGTCAATAATTCTCGCTTTTTTATTTTGTAGTGTATCTAGAATAGTAGACTTTAAATAGGGTTCTAAAAGTACTATTGCTTTTCTGTACTTTTTTTGTTCCATATAAACGTTAGCGATATTATTGAGAACAGCCACTCTAGCTACAGAATCTTTGATAGTTTTTAAAATTGTACTGTAATAACCAACGGCGTCATCATAATTCTTAAGTTCTTTTGCCGCGATCCCGAATAAATTATTTGCCGCAACCAGATACTGTGAATCATTGTTTATATAAGGTAAAGCTTCGGTTAAAGTTTCTTCACTGCTGTAATAATCTCCATAGGTCTGCTGGATATTTGCCATTCCAACTAAATTATAGGCAATGTATGTGCTATCAACCTCTTCTTTAAATAATTCTGTGGATTTTAAATAATAATAGAAAGCACTATCCATTTTATTATCCCTACTAAAGGAATCACCTAACTCTGAATATTTCTGGGCTTTAATTTCTTTTTGGCTCTCTTGTTTTTTAGCAGTATCAATGCGGGTTTTCACACTCTTTTGACATGATACGACAGAAAGCAAAAGCACTAAAATAAAAAACGGGGAACGCAACATATAAAGTTTCTTTCCCCGAAAGTAGTATTTAATTGCAAATTACTGCACCTTATTCTGGTTTTTTTGGTGGTGTTATAATAATTATTTCATCGCCAGGGCCTGCAGTAGCCATGGGAGTAGTTGTATCGAACAAAGGAATAGTATCCCTTTCCTTGAATTCCAAACCGTTCTTTTGAGCTCTAAAATTTTTTGCTTGAGGAATTGCATTATCAATCGCATCCGCTTCACAGGATACCATAACTAAACCCGATACTGCCATAGCAGCTGTAAAAAATATTTTTTTCATTACTTTGATTGTTAAAAATTGGACGTAGGTTTGGCTGTTCGATATTTTTATCGAATAATTAGAAATGGCCAAACCATTAAAATGAGAACAGTATTTTGGTTACGGGAAGTAAAGTGGGCTAGTAAGGAATCGTTTAATTATACTTCCCGGAATAAAAATTCAGTTCCGTATAGCCACACCTTTATTGAAGTAGTTTTGTACATTTGTCCGTATCGCGAAATAGAACAAGAACTAATTCTGAAGCAAAGTAATGGCGCTTCTGAAGTAAAATCGATTCGGAATTCCTATGATTCCCAGTAATACCGGGTATTCCTGAAAATTCCCAAAAATTCCTTTAAGCTTATGGTGAAAAATACTTTTGAAGATTATAAAGCAGCGGTTAAATTGAAGTATGAGATGGAGAAGATTGGAACCCATTCTAGTTTTTTGCTAAATCCTTCACGTGCCAAATTGAGGAAATTGTGTGGGGAGTTATTTAAGAATAATACCAACGCTGATGATTTAAAAAGCTTTTCTGCTTTTTTTCAATTTGATTTTGTTTTAAATTGCGCCAATAAATTAAAAGAGCAAACAGATAAATTCAGGCCTATTGAAACATTTTTTAAAGGAGAAACGGACTTAACTGATATTGAAGCAGTAAATATCGCAGCGATACTAGTCGATTTTAATCCAAGGCCTTTCCTTAAATTCTCTAAGCAGGAGACTTTAAAAAAAGAAAACATCGCCATTACGAGTATTGAGAGTACAGATACAGACGATGTTTTTGGAACAACTGAGATTATTAAAAGGAATACTATTAATACAGACCATTCAATTCAACCATCGCTCTTGAAAAAGAAAGAATTAAGTGTTTATCATAAAAGACTAGTTATTCCAGCACTTATATTAGTTATAACATTGAGTGGTTTTGGGTACGTTTTTTTACCGAAAAAGGAGTGTATGCAATGGCAAAATGACCATTATGAAGCAGTTGTTTGTGAGACCAAAGCGGTTGGTTTTTTAAACTTGTATTCAACGATGCCTCTAAATAAAAATATGCTGAATTTTAGAAAAATTAAAGTTTGTGATACCACTACCTTTTTTAAAAATAAAAAACCAATATTGTGGTATTGTAAAACTGGAAATCATCTGGATTTTTTTAATGAACCAGGTTTTAATCCTGAAAATGAAAAACCTTTAAAACCGATTACCCAATATATGATTGACAAATATATTAAGTAGACCAGGCTCTTAGAGAACTACAATCCTGAAAAAATTGCATGCTAAGCAAAATTAATTTTTCTCTTTTAATTCGCCATTTAAGAAAAAGAATGTATTGGTTGCAATCAAAACTTGATATCAGTTATAAAATTGAGGGGAAGGTTCCAAACCAAGATAAGAGTTATAGAGAATTCCGGAAACTGTTTTCAAGGTAGCAATATCATCACCTGGCAATTTCAGTATTGTACCAGCATTTCTAAAAAAAGAATCATAAATTGCTGAGGCATAGAAAAAAGTAAATAAAAGGACAATACTATCGTTAAACCAGCATACATAGTATGTTTTTCGACTTAATACCCACTTTGAACATTATTCTCTACCAAATCGATTTTGGTTTGTTGAATCTTAATCATTCAACTACTTAACTCTTTTCTCAATTGAAGGTTTGGCAACTTCAACAGCGGTTCTTTTTTCTCCCTCTATTTTTTCTTTCTCGTCATCTTTAGTCAGGATTTTATTTTGAACCAGTCGTTTCAAAAGATATTGTTCGTTTTAATTGTAAGTATT
>NZ_JBWJVK010000077.1:0-4211 GCF_056428945.1 Flavobacterium sp. GNP010
TGAATATCAATTGTAAACCTAAAATCTGAGGTTTGCGCCTTAAGTTACTATACCGCATGAAATCACAAAAAATATTAGACCTAATTGGCAATACACCATTAGTAGAAGCTACTAACTTGGTACAAAACAAGAATGTAAAACTTTTATTAAAGCTCGAAGGCAACAACCCAGGAGGTAGTGTAAAAGATCGTGCCGCCTACAACATGATCGCTGCTGCCATAGAACGAGGGGATATCAAAAAAGGAGACAAGCTAATTGAGGCCACAAGTGGCAACACCGGAATTGCTTTGGCAATGATTGCACAGTTGTTCCATATCGAAATTGAATTAGTTTTACCAGAAGATTCTACTAAAGAACGTACGCAAACAATGCGTGCATATGGCGCTACTGTGATTTTAACTCCTGCGGCAACGGGAATTATTGGATCACGAGATTATGCCGACAAAAAAGTAGCCGAAGGCGGTTACGTAATGCTCAATCAGTTTGCAAATGAAGACAACTGGAAAGCGCATTACAAAACAACTGGACCAGAAATTTGGAACGATACCGAAGGAACTGTAACGCACTTTATTGCAGCTATGGGAACCACGGGCACCATAATCGGTACTTCAAGTTATTTAAAAGAAAAGAATCCAGCCATTCAGATTGTGGGCGCTCAACCCAGCGATGGATCTCAAATACCGGGAATTAGAAAATGGCCACAGGAATATTTACCAAAAATATTTGATGCTGATAAAGTTGATCGAATCATTGAAGTTTCAGAGGAAGAAGCTAGAGCCATGACCAAACGTTTGGCGCTAGAGGAAGCAATTTTTGCGGGAATGAGTAGCGGTGGTTCAGTTGCAACTGCGGTTAAAATTGCCGAAGAATTAGATTCTGGCGTAATTGTAGCCATTATTTGTGACCGTGGCGACCGGTATTTATCTTCGGATTTATTCGATTAGTGTTAATAGGATTGTACAAACAACTTTATCTTTATTTCAATTTTAGAAAAAGTGTCTTGACTCAGGAAGACAATTCTTTATGTGATTACTATGGGAAGACAATTAGCTCAAGATTGGCCAAATTTAAAAAAATACCAAAACGAAAATACGACACTGCAAAAAGCAACTTCTAGCAAAGAAAGAGTAGTTTTTATGGGTGATTCAATAACCGAATTTTGGAGCATTTCGGATCCTCTTTTTTTTAATGAAAGTCTTTATATCAATCGCGGCATCAGCGGTCAAACAACACCTCAAATGCTTGTTCGTTTTAGAGCTGATGTTGTTGCGTTGCAGCCAGCCGTTGTGCATATTCTAGCAGGAATCAATGACATTGCCGGTAATACAGGTCCCACGACTTTAGAAATGATAGCCAACAATATCTTTTCGATGGCTGAATTGGCAAAAGCAAACCAAATTAAAGTGATTTTATGTTCTGTATTGCCAGCGCATGATTTCCCTTGGAATCCCAATCAAAATCCAGCTGAAAAAGTGATTGCTTTAAATAAAATGATAAAAAATTATGCTGACGCCAATAACATTCTTTATCTCGATTATTTTTCGGCTATGAAAGATAAACACAACGGATTGCGTGCAGACTATTCCGGAGACGGCGTACATCCCAACAAAT
Organism: Flavobacterium sp. GNP010; assembly: GCF_056428945.1. NCBI lineage: Bacteria > Pseudomonadati > Bacteroidota > Flavobacteriia > Flavobacteriales > Flavobacteriaceae > Flavobacterium > Flavobacterium sp. GNP010. The sequence continues at coordinate 1,612 of NZ_JBWJVK010000077.1, forward strand.
TAGGGTATCAAATAATGGCACCTCTTGCTGAAAAAGCAATCGTAGAAATCTTGGGACAAAATAATTAGATTATAGGAATGAAATTCATAATTTCTTTGTAAAAAATAAAAAGGCTCGATTTGCATTAAATCGAGCCTTTTTAAAATGTTAAATTTTGATTATCCTAAAGTGGCTGTACTTGAAATTGCTGCATTCAATACTTTAGAAATAGGACAATTTTTCTCAGCTTTAGTGACCAATTGCTGAAAAGCATCATCAGTTATTCCAGTGACTTTCGCCTGAACCGTTAAATGTGACGTTAAAATTGTTCCGTCGACCAAATCAATATCGCATTTGGTTTCGATACTTTCAATTTCAAAACCAGCTTCGGTAATGTATGCCGAAAGTTGCATCGTAAAACAACCTGAATGAGCCGCTGCAATCAGTTCTTCGGGATTTGTCCCTACGCCTTCTTCAAAACGAGATTTAAAGGAATATTGCGTATCGTTTAGAGTGGTGCTTTGTGTGGTTAATTTTCCGGTTCCTTCTTTGAGTGAACCATTCCAGACTGCTGTTGCGTTTCTTTTCATAATATCTATTTTTTTATATACTCAAATTTAAGCTTTTTAAAAAAGAAACCCTTTCATGAGCTTGACATTTAACGTTAATTTAAAAAATCATTAAACAAAACGACATCAATAGCATGCGGATTCTGTCTATTGACTTTAAAAGTTTCTAGAAGTGTCCACATAAACTATAATCCTTTCGTTTTAAACTGTATTACAAATAAATTTACATAATAGAGTAGATCTATTTTATAAAATTACGATGTTGCACTACAGCAATAAATAAAATAAGTTTAAACTGCAAAAGAATAATATTGCAGCATTTGGTTTGGCATAAAAAAATAAAAAATCGGTATAAATTAAACCAATATTAGGTCAATTTATACCGATTTAAAACTCAAATCAATACTATGTGATGTGTTTTTTAGTTACTGCTTTTACCTCTTAATAGCGCAACTATAATAATTATGAAAACGGCCGCACCTACAACTAAAAGCCATGGTTCTGCATACCAATCATTTCCTCCATCGTTTAAATTCAAATTTACATCTACTTCTTTATCTTGCGCCTGTGCGATTCCTTGAAATAAGAAAAGTGACGCTATTGCTAAAGTTTTTTTAAAATTTGTGCTGCTGTTTTGTATTTGTTTCATGTTAATTATTTTAAATTAATGACAAAAATTATGTTAATAATGATATTAAAACAAATTTATTAATACAATTGAATGGAATTGTTATTCAATTAAATTAAAACATTACATAATTTACATAATCTACTTGAGAACCTACACCGCTACATATTTATAAAATTTTGATGAGTATTGAAAGGCCTTCGTTAATTTGGGTTGAAAAAAAAATGAACCATAGGTGAATCTATAGTATGTTTTGCCAGTCAAAATTTATAGTAAAAAACAACAGAAAAAGTAGCGCCTTGATTGATTCCATTAGTCACACGCTGCCCCTGATTGTAGTGAAAATCCCGAAGGTGCAGAAGCGTAAAAAACCGTGCGAGAAAAGAGCGACCGCAGCAAGCTCCTTTTCTCGCCGGTTTTGAGCTCCTGAAACAAGGATTTGCAACGAAAAGCAGGAAAAGGCACAAATAAAACTAGGTGATTTTAAAAAAAATTCCCAATTTGAATTTATAAAACCATTCAAACGCTTATTTTTGCGCTATGGCTAAGAAAAATACAGACAAAGTTGTCTTTCATCAAATAAAAGTCCTTGATGCTGGTGCAAAAGGCGTATCGGTAGCAAAGGCGCCGGATGGTAAAGTAATTTTTATCCCAAATGTCGTTCCTGGCGATGTGGTTGATGTGCAAACGTTCAAGAAACGTAAGGCGTACTACGAAGGAAAAGCAGTTCACTTTCATGAATTTTCTGAACATAGAATTGAACCAATTTGCGAGCATTTTGGTGTTTGTGGTGGTTGTAAATGGCAGAATATGAAGTACAGCCAACAGTTGTATTACAAGCAAAATGAGGTGCTGAATCATTTACAACGCATTGGAAAAGTGGAGCTTCCAGAATTTGAATCGATTCTAGGTTCAGAGAAACAGTTTTTTTACAGAAACAAAATGGAATTTTCGTTTTCTAACAGTCGCTGGTTGACCGAAAAGGAAATTAGTAGTACTGAAGATTTAGGAAACAGAAACGCACTTGGTTTCCATATTCCTAAAATGTGGGATAAAATTCTGGATATTAACAAATGTCATTTGCAAGAAGATCCATCGAATGCAATAAGAAACGCTGTTCGTGATTTTGCAAATGCAAACGGACTCACGTTTTTCAACCCAAGAGAACATTCTGGTTTGCTTAGAACCTTGATGCTAAGAACGGCTTCGACTGGTGAAATCATGGTTTTGATTCAGTTTTTTGAAAATGATAAGAACAACAGAGAATTAATTCTGGATCACCTTTACGAAAAATTCCCTCAAATTACGTCATTGCAATACGTTATCAATAATAAAGCAAACGATACTTTATATGATACAGATATTAAATTATACAAAGGAAGAGATTATATTTTGGAGGAAATGGAAGGTTTGAAATTTAGCAT
>NZ_JBWJVK010000078.1:0-4186 GCF_056428945.1 Flavobacterium sp. GNP010
GGTTAACAGTTGTATCATCTTTAAATTCTTTTACGGTAAGGTGAGGAACATATTTTAATAATGACTTTCCTTTGCCACTAACAATTTCAGAATAAGGTCCCAATTCTCCAAACATTGAAATACCCTGAATACGATAATTATATTCTCGATTGTTTGCAATTGAGTCTACATAAAATATTCTATTATTATTTGAATTTTCTTGATTTAAACTGGTGTAGGGTTTATCAGTAATACGTTTAAATATTTTTTTATCCTCTGAGCGTTCTATATAATAACTACCATAAGCGTGTGCTAGTATATTGAAGTTCCAACTTAACATAGTGCTATTATCGGTAAAATGAGCTGTAAAATCCATTGGTTTTGGTAATGTCTCAACCTCTTTAGGATCTATAAAGGCACCACCATAAATAATATCGAATTCTTCTTTAGGTACATTAGAAGAAATCCGATACAGGTATTTTTCATTTTCTTTTATTGTATTATCTTCAAATCCTAAACCTGCTTTTTTAGCAATTTCATAGTCTTTATCAGCCGTGTATAAAGCAAAAGTGAATCGCTGCTCCGTTTCTTCAGAAAGGTTAATGATAGATTGTAAATTATCGGTTCCTGTAACGGAAAAATCTTCACCATAAAGTGCTTGAGCTATAATAGCGGCATTTTCATTGGTATCTATTATTGCTTCCCAAGATGCTAAGGGTTCTGGTTTACATTGTTTAGCCAAAATAACTTTTTCTGGACTTGATAGGGTTTTATTGTTTCGTGTAATAGTAAACCGCTCCACTAAGTAGCCGTATTTGTTTAATTTTTTCCAAGCCATAGCATCAGTCACAGCCCAGCGTAAAAGTATCTTATCTTTTTGAACTCTTGTAAGTACTTTTATTTCTAGTTTATTTTCAGATATTTCAGGCTCTTTAACTAATTGGTTTTGAGCAAATCCTAAATTTATAGTAGTTAAAATAAGGAACATTAAAAATTTGGTCTTCATTTTAATTGGTTTTATTAAATGTAAAAATAGAACTTGTTCCTAGCTGACCACCTGGTAAAGTGTAGTTCAATTTTATGTTGTAGTTCCCTTTTTTGAGGTACGGAAATTGTCCGTTGATGATATAATCATACTTTGTTTTCATGACTTGATTGGCAGTATTCAGATATTTGTTGACTACTTTATATCTTAAATCCACAAAGTCTGTTTTATAATAGAAAGGTAAATTATATCGGTATGGCAAGTAATCTCTCAGCATAAAACTACTTGAGTTATTCATAATATAGTCTTGATACCACACTAATGTTTCAACACCTTTTGTTGGTGGAACTCCTAAAACATTTGTATTTCTATTTAATGTTAAATCACTTTCTAGGGGATATCCTTTATATATCAAAGGAAAAATCTCATTGATATAATAATTATCATCAAGTATAGCCTCAGTAGTAACTAACGGAATATTTAAGGTCTTCGCATTACCAATAAGTTCAATTTCGTCAAATGGTTCTGAGGAATTATTGATAGAATGTAAGGCATGAACATCTGAGTAAATGATTTCTACCAAAGTCTGTTTTGGTTTTTTTACAGCCATTTTTTCCTGAAAAGTATTGTATTGACTTGTGTTGAAATTATATTGCAAAAGTTCAATTCCTTGTCCTCCAGTTATGGTTTCTTTTAATTCATTATTTTTAGTTTCAACGCTAGTTTCTGAATCTAAATTTTGTGTTTGATAACTTTCCTTTAAGTTGTTATTTGCTTCTAATTGAGTTTCCAGTGTCATTAAAGTAAGATTGTAGGACTTAGTTGTTTCTAAATCAGGCATGTCAATACTTACTTTTTTCAAACTAGGCGAATAGGATAATGCACCATTTACAGTTTTAGATCCAGTTTTGTAAAAAGCTTTTTGAGCCTGACCAGCTTTTAATTCAAACAAATAGGATTGACCTTGTTTAAGAACTACATAAGCTTGCTTGCTTTCATTTTTATACACATATTTTTGATCAAAAACAGGATAACAATAAGCAATATTGGTTATTGGTATATTATTAGGTGCTGCTCCAGTTGTGAAATTAATAGCCTCATTTTCAGTTGCTATTTGACCGTTATCATGAATAGTTTTCCAAGTACCATTACTGTATTCTTGGAAACTTACTTTTACATTAAGTGTCAGTTCAGAGTTTTGTGGTAATACTTCTGTAGCATTGAAACTGACTAAATCATTAGTTGTGTTCCAACTCATAGTGCCAAGTATTGGAGTGCCATTTTTGTTAACGGTATATTCCTCTAATTTTAGTCGATATGTCTTTGTGCCATTATCTTCTTCGATAGTGAAGCTTTTGTCTATTGGCATATTAAATCCTACTTGTGGGACGGCAAAAACATTTACATCCTTAGCATCTTTAGTAGGTGTGATATCGGCTATGGCTTTTAAACCGTTTAGAGGAGTGTCATTTATAAATTCACATTCTTTTCCAAACTCAAGTTTAAATCGGAATCGTCCTTTTACTAATCCCCCAAGCAGATTAAAATGTCCTCCAAGATATCCTCGTATCCACACTGGATTAGGAAGCTTAGCTTGTAACAGAACAGCTCCACCACCTTTTATAATTGGTATTTTTTTTCTAATCATGAAAAGTTTAACCTTAATACCTAATTCTCCTTGTAAATAAGCGTAGGACTGACCATTAGCGTACCAACCATTAATACCAATGGGACCAGAACCTTTACATGCGGCGTCTCCATAATCCTTAACCATAATGTCAAAACCAAAACCTGCATTAAAATTAGCGTAAAACAATAAAAACGTTATATCCCCAGTTTTAATACTAAAATCTGATCCAAATGCAAAACCTTTACCATTTCTAAGGCTATTTTCATTACGCATATAATCTAATTGTTCTGCAGTAACTCCTAAGATTTGCGCAACAACTGCGGGAGGAGGTGGACTAGCCGGTATATCATCTCCCATCATGAAATATCCTCCAGCTTCAACCTGTAATGGACCTACAGCCATTTTTAACCCTAAGCGATCGGTAGGGGTTCCCATGCGAATATACCACTTGTCTGGAGCGAAATGTAACACCGCCCAACCAGCTCTGTTGCCTGATGCACGACCTTTTATAAAGCCTCCAGGAGTATCAATGTATAAATCGAACGTACCGTGTAATGTTTTTGACATGAAATCATATTCTATGGCTGCAAAAGCATTAATTCCCATCGAGCTTTTTATATCATTTGGATATAATTCTTCTGCAGCTTTGGATAAATCTTCTTGTTTTAGTTTCTCTAGGATTGCTTTTGAAAATTTAGCTTCTTTTTCACTCACTTTTTTCAAAACATCTTTAAGTTTATCTGGTACGGGAATTTCAAAAGGTTGCATCACATGCCCCTCACCATAAATACTGATTCTATTGATACCAGAATTACTATTAAAAGCTATTTCGAAACCTGCGCCTCCCCAAAATGAATCTGCCGAAGCTGTTCCTGAAAATTTAATCATAGCTTTTACACCTAAACCTGAAGTAATATCTGGAACATAATTAGACCCTGATGCTGTAAAATTACTACTGAACCCTTCCTTTTTCATTCGGTAGGAAGCACCACCTCCAAAACCTTTAAAAGTAATTGCTCCCGACGGAATATTTAAATTATCTGCCATAGCATCAACATACCAATACCTAAAAGTTGTAGCCCCAAAAATAGCGTTTGCCTCAACCTTAATTCCTCCCGTAAAATCACAACTCAGCATTCCTTTAAAACCTTTGCCGTAGATAGGGTCATTATCCATTACAGCAATACTCCCTTTTAACTTCATTCCTCCTATATCAGCCCCAATATCAATTTGTTCAAATTTAAGACTGTCGTATTTCCATTTTTGAATACCTTCCTCTTTGCTAAATTTTCCAATGACATAAAATTTAGTTTGTCCTGTAAATTGATTTTCCATTATATTGATCGCCAAATCAACTTTTAAACTAGCACTTTCAGGCGCAGTAATTAAAGAAATTTCATTGACAGTTACTGGAAAATTACTAAGGCTAGCATCTTTACTTTGGAGATTTTTGTAACCAAAATAATCAGCAGTTAAGTAAGGAGTTACTGTTTGTAATATTAAATTTTCGAATATAATCCCTTTAAAATCAACAGTTTCCTTACTTTGTGTGTTTACTTCTGTTTGTGTAGTACTAACCGATTTATTACTCG
>NZ_JBWJVK010000079.1:0-4114 GCF_056428945.1 Flavobacterium sp. GNP010
GGTGCTTTTTTCTTTTGCCTTGATGCAAAAGAAACAAAAGATCAAGCCTGAAAATTTAAAACTTAAAAACTACCTCAAAACTATGTTCCGCAGTCCGAGCCGTTCGCTTTTCAAGCTCAACTCGCGGATTGCTGCCACTTCGTTTTTTCATTGTTTTTTGACGTTTTTAATTTAAGGGCGGTGATAGGAGTGGTGAGAAGAGCATTTACGGAGTTGTTATTATTATTAATATTGAAAGCCTACCGCGTCTTTGAGACAGCATTTCTGAACGTTCTTTGAATTAGAGAAAAAGAGTTGGATTTAGTTGTGAAGTTGTAGAAATTTATTAAATCATTAAGAAAAAAAATAAAGGTTAGTCTGTAAAACGACAGTCCTATTAATTAAAATAAAATGAATAAAATACTAGTTACCGGTGCCAAAGGACAACTGGGTTCTGAATTACAGGTGTTGTCAAAAGACTACAGTCAGTTTGAATGGGTTTTTACGGATAGGGAGGAATTGGATTTGTGTGATTTAGATCATTTAGCAATTGAAATAGCCAGAATTAATCCACAATTTATTATTAATTGTGCTGCACATACTGCTGTTGATCGTGCAGAAACAGAATTCGAGTTGTCGGATATTTTGAACCATCAAGCTGTTGCAGTACTAGCAAAATGGAGTCAGAACAACAACTGTAAACTGCTGCATGTTTCTACGGATTATGTTTATGATGGTACTGCAGCCATTGCATTGACGGAGACTGCTGCAACAAATCCTATCAATGTTTATGGTGTGACCAAATTAGCGGGTGAAAAGGCTTGTTTAGAAGAAAATCCAAATTCAATTATTATCAGGACTTCTTGGGTATATTCTAGTTTTGGTAGTAATTTTGTCAAAACGATGTCGAAGCTGATGCAAGAAAGAGCTACTTTGAACGTTGTTAACGATCAAATAGGTTCTCCTACGTATGCAGCCGATTTGGCACAAGCGATTGTGACGATTATAAATTATGCCACATGGAATCCAGGAATATATCATTTTTCGAATGAAGGGGAAATTAGTTGGTACGAATTTGCATTGGCCATTCAGGAAATTGGTGGTTTTGATTGTAAAATTAGCGGAATTCCAGCTTCGGATTATCCAACTCCAGCTCAACGTCCGGAGTATTCTTTATTGGATAAAAGTAAAATTAAAGCTATTTTTGGAGTACTCGTTCCTGATTATAAGGAAAGTTTACGCAAATGTATGGGGTTATTGAGGAATGAATAGTGAGGAATGAATAGTGAAGAATGAGAAGTGAATAGTGTAAAAAGTAAAGTGATAAAGAAATGCGTACAAGTAGCAGTATTATTTTAAAAAAAAATTTCCATTTAACCCTCACGATCAATTATAAACACAAATAAAATGAAAAAAATACTAATTACCGGTGGGGCCGGTTTTATTGGGTCACACGTTGTAAGGCTTTTTGTAAAAAAATATCCGCAGTATCAGATATTTAATTTGGATGCGCTAACGTATGCTGGTAATTTAGAAAATATAGTTGATATAGAAAAGGAACCTAATTATACTTTTGTAAAAGGCGATATAGTGGAAGCCGATTTTATTGATGCGTTGTTTGCTAAGCATCAATTTGATGGCGTATTGCATTTGGCCGCAGAATCTCATGTAGATCGTTCTATCACAGATCCGTTGGCTTTTGTGAAAACGAATGTTATTGGTACGATGAATTTGTTGAATGCAGCCAAAACCATTTGGAAAGATAGCATGGAAGGCAAGCGATTTTATCACATCAGTACCGATGAGGTTTATGGAAGTTTGGGTTCCGAAGGATTGTTTACAGAGACTACGGCTTACGATCCCAACTCTCCGTATTCTGCATCGAAAGCGAGTTCAGATCATTTTGTGCGTGCCTACGGCGAAACCTATGGATTGCCGTATGTATTGACCAACTGCTCTAATAACTACGGACCTTTTCACTTTCCTGAAAAATTAATTCCTTTGTTTATTAATAATATTATTCAAAATAAACCTTTACCCGTTTATGGGGATGGGAAATATACGCGTGATTGGTTATTTGTAGAAGATCATGCCGTTGCCATTGATCTGGTTTTTCACGAAGGAAAAAACCACGATACGTACAATATTGGAGGTTTTAACGAATGGCAAAATATCGATTTGGTGCAATTGCTATGCAAAATCATGGATGAAAAATTAGGCAGAGCAGCGGGAACCTCACAGCAATTAATCGCCTATGTTAAAGACCGTCCGGGGCATGATTTGCGGTATGCGATTGATGCGAGCAAGATCAATACAGAATTAGGGTGGAAGCCCTCGGTTACTTTTGAGCAAGGATTGGAACGAACCGTAAATTGGTATTTAGAAAATCAAATTTGGTTGAATAATATTACAAGTGGGGAGTATGCTAGTTATTACGATAAACAATACGCGAATTGAAAACGAATTTAAAGCGAATTAATCCGAATTTCATTAATGGATGCAGCCAATAAAATACGCTATAAAGAAGAAAGCTTTGCCATAATTGGTGCTTGTATTAAAGTAAGGATTACTTATTTCTAAGATTATAATTTTCTTTTTTGCTTGATCAAAAAAGAAACAAAAAAATCAAGTCTCCACATCCTCGTCGGTCAAATTTATTTTCGAATGCTAAAAGAAAAAAACTCGTCCTACGTCCTCAAACAGCTTTTCTTTTTGCATTCTTCAACTATTTGACGCTCGACTGCGGATGTTAAGGACGTTTAGTTCTCGCAAATAAAGGCAATTTAAATTGCATTTAAAAAATAGATTTAAAACCGCAAAACTTCAATTATTATCGCTTTGTTTGCTATGATACAATTATTGCCGAAATAAAAGCAGAATCACAAATACCAGTTACATTTTATGCGCAGTTAACCAATTATTTAAAATGTACAAAAATGGAATTGAGTATGTTGATTAATTTCGGCACGCCATCATTAAATTATAAAAGAATAATCAATTCGAATTAATTCGTAAAATTAGCAGCATTATGAAAGGAATTATATTAGCCGGAGGATCTGGCACTCGATTGCACCCGCTTACATTAGCGATGAGCAAACAAATGATGCCAGTGTATGATAAACCTATGATTTATTATCCATTGTCCACTTTGATGATGGCTGGAATTCATGAAATATTAATTATTTCTACTCCGCACGATTTGCCTAATTTTAAAAAACTGTTGGGCGATGGAGCAGCTATAGGCTGTACTTTTAGCTATGCTGAGCAAGCTATTCCTAATGGATTGGCACAAGCTTTTGTCATTGGGGAAGATTTTATTGGCGATGATAGTGTTGCATTGGTTTTAGGAGATAATATTTTCTTTGGTGCCAATATGGATGAGTTGTTGCGATCGAATACCAATCCGCAAGGTGGTGTTGTATTTGCCTACCACGTATCGGATCCAGAGCGCTATGGTGTAGTGGAGTTTGATGCTAATTTTAAGGCACTTTCTATTGAGGAAAAACCATTGGAACCTAAGTCTAATTATGCGGTGCCAGGTTTGTATTTTTATGATAACTCGGTAGTGGAAATTGCAAAAAATATCAAACCCAGTGCGCGTGGCGAATATGAAATTACAGATGTTAACAAAGTGTATTTGGACAAAGGAGCTTTGAAGGTAGGGATTTTAAGCAGAGGAACGGCATGGTTGGATACTGGAACGTTTAACAGTTTGATGCAAGCTGGACAATTTGTTCAGGTTATTGAAGAGCGCCAAGGATTGAAAATAGGTTGCATCGAAGAAATTGCTTGGCGACAGGGTTTTATTTCAGATGAGACACTTGCTGCATTAGCCACACCTTTGAAAAAATCGGGTTATGGAGAATATCTTTTAGGCTTGTTGAAGCAAAAGGTTTAATGTGAGAAGTGAAGAGTGAGAAGTGAAGAGTGAGAAGTGAGAAGTAAAGTGTGAGAAGTGAAGAGTGAGAAGTAAAGTGTGAGAAGTAAAGTGTGAGAAGTGAAGAGTGAGAAGTAAAGTGTGATAAGTGAGAAGTGTGATAAGTAATAATTTAGAAGTGAGTGGGTTGGGACGCTCAAAATTATTATTTCTTACAAAAGAATAGAATTATTCAAAACATAGTATTGATGGTATGAT
>NZ_JBWJVK010000080.1:0-3982 GCF_056428945.1 Flavobacterium sp. GNP010
GATTTCTATGAATGATTAATGAAATAGCAATTTAAATTCCAAAAATCAATTTTTTGATTTTATTAATAGCATAAAAAAACTCCAATTTTCAATATGAAAATTGGAGTTTTTTTATGTTTTGTAATTGGAATTATTTTTTCTAATTGAATTTTTAACTATTCTTTTCTCTCGAGCAAAGCCATATAGAATCCATCAAAACCACTTTCCGAAGCCAAAATCTTTTGATCTTTAATAAAATTGAATTGTTGACCAATTTCAGTTGTCAAGAAGCGCTGTACTTGTTCTTGATTTTCGGAGGGTAATATTGAACAAGTTGCGTACACTAATTTCCCGCCTGGTTTTACAATTTTAGAATAACTTTCTAAGACTTCCGATTGTACTTTACGAATGTTGTCAATAAATTCTGGTTTCAATTTCCATTTAGCATCAGGATTTCTTTTTAGAACTCCCAGTCCACTGCATGGTGCATCAATCAAAACTCTATCGGCTCTTTCATGAAGTTTCTTAATCACTTTTGTAGAGTCTATAATGCGGTATTCAATGTTGAAAGCACCGTCTCTTTTAGCTCTTATTTTTAATTGCTTTAATTTACTTTCGTATAAATCCATAGCAATCAATTGTCCTTTATTTTCCATTAAAGAAGCAATGTGCAAGGTTTTTCCGCCTGCACCTGCACAGGTATCTACAACACGCATCCCGGGTTTAACGTCAAGGAAAGCGGCAACTAGTTGTGAATTTGCATCTTGAACTTCAAAGAAACCTTGTTTAAAAGCATCAGTCAAGAAAACATTAGCTCTTTCTTTTAAAACCAAAGCATCTGGCTGGTTTTTCAACGTTTCGGTTTCAATATTTAAATCCATCAAGATAGCACGTAATGCTTCTCTCGTTGTCTTAAGCGTATTTACTCTTAGAATTACGCGTGCTGGTTGGTTTTGAGCTGCTATTTCAGTTGCCCAAATTTTTTCTCCTAATTCTTTAACTCCTAATTCATCCATCCAGTCTGGAATAGATTCTTTTAAAGCTCTTACTTTAGAAAGTTCATCAAAACGACCTTTTATTTTTCGTTCCGGTGTGCCTTCTAACTGGCGCCAATCAGGAATTGGGTATCCTCTTAATACTGCCCAAACAGAAAACATTCTCCAAAGATTATCTCTGTCAAAAGGTTCTTTTACTTCGGCTATTTCTGCGTATAATCTTTTCCAACGAACAATTTCGTAGATGGTTTCGGCAACAAACTTTCTGTCTGAGCTTCCCCAGCGTTTGTCTTTTTTTAAGGATCTTGCAACGACTTTATCTGCATATTCACCTTCGTTAAAAATGGCATTTAATGCGTCTATTGTGGTGTAAACTAAATTTCTGTGTAATCTCATTTTAAATAATTGAGGTGCAAAGGTACTATTAATTGATTTGAATGCTATATTTTAAATAATGAATGTTGTTTTTAAATTTTATAAGTAAAAAAAAACACTGTATAAATACAATGTTTTTAGTTTTTAATCGTCCGATTATTATTTTACTCTGGTCAAGCCGATTTTTTCAGGGGCATGTAGTACCATTGGAAATTTCTCAATTTTTACCGAGCTACTATCCAAACCAAACGCTCTTTCTTCGGATAAACTTAATTTTTTGATTAAGAAATAAGAGTTCATAATTATTTTTTCATGCCATCTTAAGTCACTATCGTTTGAAAGGAATTTTTCGGATAACACAAATTTAAAATCTCCTATAATATTGTTTTTATTTAAAGATTCATACCTACTTGTAATATCCATTTCTCCTTTTTGTACCATGTCTTTGATAACTTCCTTGAACATCAAGTTGATTTTTGTAGGTTCTCTAAATCCTAAATTAAAGTCTACTCGGTACAAGTCGTCTTTAACAATTTCGGTCACTTTATATTCTGTTTTGTACGGTTCAGTCAAAATATTTACGTGTACAAACCAATATATATCCGCTCTCTTTGGTCTTTTTTGCAGGATAGAATACATTACTTTTTCCTCGATTTCATCTGTTCTACTTGCATTAGTCATGTATACTAGGTGCGTCGCGTATTTTGGTATAGATAGATCAGCACTCAACTCAACAAGTACTTTTTTATAGTCCTCAATTTTAACAATTTTGGTGTAACTTTTATTAATTTTCTTGGCTAAGTACCAAATTGTCATTACTGATATCAAAGATAATGCAATAAATAGCGTCACATATCCGCCTTCGGCAAACTTCGTAATGTTTGCAGCAAGAAAACTAAATTCGATGATCAAATAAATAGTGATTAATGGCACAATAAAATATAATTTTACTCTTTTCATTATCAAATAAAAGTTCAATAAAATTGTGGTCATGATCATGCATAAAATGATGGCTAAACCATAGGCATGCTCCATATTGCTTGATTCTTCAAAGTGCAGTACAATTCCAACACAGCCTATAAAGAGCAGCCAGTTGATGGAAGGAATGTACAATTGTCCTTTTAATTCTGTTGGATATTTAATTTTAACTTTTGGCCAAAAATTCAGTCTCATTGCCTCATTGATCAATGTAAAAGATCCACTAATTAATGCTTGCGAAGCAATTACTGCAGCAAGAGTTGCAATTACAATTCCTATTGGTTGAAACCAGTCAGGCATAATAAGGTAAAATGGATTTCCATTTTTTCCACCAATTCCCTGCAACGTTTCTCCTTCGTGTTGCAATAGGTAAGCAGCTTGTCCGAAATAATTTAGAACTAAGGCAGTTTTTACAAATACCCAACTGATTCGGATATTTTTACGTCCGCAATGCCCCATATCGGAGTACAAAGCTTCAGCACCTGTTGTACATAGGAAAACAAAACCTAGAACAAAAAATCCTTCAGGATGGATGCTTAATAAATGATACGCATAATACGGATTGATTGCTTTAAATACCTCGAGATTTTGAGAAATCTGAGCGATTCCTAAAATGGCTAACATTCCAAACCAAATTAGCATCATAGGTGCAAAAAACTTCCCAACTAGTTTAGTTCCAAATTGTTGTATGGTGAATAAAATAAATAATATACCTATAACAATTGGTATTGTGTTGATATCCGGATAATAGGTTCTAATCCCTTCTACAGCCGAAGAGACAGAGATTGGTGGTGTTATAATTCCATCAGCAAGTAATGCACTTCCTCCAATAATAGCGGGAACAATAAGCCATTGAATTTTTGTTTTTTTTACTAAGGCATATAAGGCAAAAATTCCACCCTCACCGTGATTATCAGCATTTAAGGTGATAATTACATATTTAATGGTAGTAAGCAAAGTAAGTGTCCAAAATACAGCAGAAATTCCTCCTAACACAATATCGGTACTAATAATATGATCACTTAATATGGCTCGCATTACATACAAAGGAGAAGTTCCGATGTCACCAAAAATTATACCTAATGAAATCAATAATCCACCTAATGTCCATTTAGTATGGAGGTCTTTGTGCGCATTGCTCATAATTATTTTTTAAAAAACAGGTCAAATTTACACTTTTAAAATATATTAGCGCTTGTTTATGGCATAAAAAAAACACGGCTTTTATTGCCGTGTTTTGCGTTTTGAAAAAATTTATTTTAGGATTTCCTAGAGTCGTTTCTAGATGAATTTCCTCTTTGCGACTCGTTTCTTTGTGGAGCCGATTCTCTAGAAGAATTCCCTCTTGGTTGCGTTTCTGCTCTTTGTGGAGCCATTTGACCCGAAGATGAAGATCTGTTTTGAGAATAATCTCTACTGGAATTTTCTCTTTGTGGAGCTGCTTCTCTTTGTGGAGCAGTTCTGTTTTCAGTGTAATCTCTGTTAGAGTTTCCTCTTTGTGGAGCTGCTTCTCTTTGTGGAGCGGTTCTATTTTCAGTATAATCTCTGTTGGAATTTCCTCTTTGTGGAGCTGCTTCTCTTTGAGGAGCAGTTCTATTTTCAGTATAATCTCTGTTAGAGTTTCCTCTTTGTGGAGCTGCTTCTCTTGAAGGAGA
>NZ_JBWJVK010000081.1:0-3958 GCF_056428945.1 Flavobacterium sp. GNP010
GTGATGATGATAATGATGATGACCATTACTATTACAGAACAAATGGTACAAAAGCTAAAATTGAGGATACAAAAGTATCCGGAAATGTAGCCATCAGAATAGACAGAAAATAATTGATTAGTTTTAAGTGGTTTGTTTTTTTAATTCCCGCTGGTATTCGTATCAGCGGGTTTTTTACATGAAAAACCGTCCTGCAAGGGAGTCCATTTAAGAGATATAAAAAATACATAAGCTTAGTATTACAAGAGAAAGTAACAACCCTAAGCCAAATCTTTCTAAAGTAGATGATGTGCGAATGAATGACTTATAGCATGCTCTGAATGAAATTAAAAGCTAGGAACCCGTTACAAGATCAAGCTCATTAGTATCAAAATTTATATACCTTTTTGGATCTAATCCAATTCAGTCAGTATTTTATATAGCGTAAAAATTGGCAATTTATCTTTTAATCAAACCGTATCCAATAGTTTTATATTTTCAATTGATCAACCACCAAAAAAGGCTATCCAAGTTTATGGATAGCCTTTTTAGTTTTTTGTTGTTTTGATAAGGTTTATTGCATAGAAACAATAATAAACTCACTTCTTCTATTGGATTGGTGTTGCTCCTCTGTACAGTTTGATTGGTTCGTAGGTTCACATCCACAATCATTTACAAGCTGTGATTCGCCGTATCCTTTGGCCGTTAATCTATTGGCAGCTATACCGTTTTTAATCAACCATGCCTTAGTTGCTTTAGCTCTTCTATCGGATAGTGCTTGGTTATAGGCAACCGTTTGTCTACAATCTGTATGTGATCTAATGTCTATTGTCATCTTTGGGTATTCTTGCATGACTGCTAGTACTTTTTCTAGCTCAAAAGCTGCATCTTTTCGAATGAATGACTTGTCTAAATCAAAATACAAAATCGGAATATCTAAGGTTTTAGCTAAATCTGTTCCTACATCAATTGCTTTTTTTCGTGGCTCTAAAGCCAATGGGCCTTGTGTTACTCCAGATACTTTTGCTATTACAAGCTTATTCTCTTTGGTTTCATATTCTGGTTTTTCTCCACGTAAATAATACGTTTCCCCACATTCAACCTCAAAAGTATAGTCCCCTGATGATGCAGTTGTAATTTCTTTGATTAAATTGAAATTAGAATCAAACAAACTTACCTTAGCATTTGCCAAGACTAAACCTGTATCCTGATCCTTGATGACTCCTTGAAGTGCTTGATTACAAGCAGGAACAGGAAATTTATTAAATCTATAAATATCATCAGATCCTAAACCACCCTCTCTGTTGGAAGTCACAAATCCTTTTTTATTCTCTGCATCTATCACAAATGAAAAATCGTCTTGGGTACTGTTTATTGGTGTCCCTATGTTTGTTATGGTACTGCCTGGAGTTTTTGAGGATAAATCCATAACAAATACGTCTAATCCGCCTAATCCAGGATGTCCATCACTGGCAAAATACATCTTATTATCATGTGAGATAAAAGGGAAGGTTTCTCTTGACTCTGTATTAATAGGCAACCCTAGATTCTCTGGCGTGCCGTAAGTATCATTTGGATTGATACTAACTTTAAAAAGATCTGATAATCCCTTAGTACCTGGCATGTCTGATGCAAAATACAAGGTTTTCTCGTCTACGCTTAAAGCTGGATGCGCTACACTATATTCATTACTATTAAAAGGTAATTCTTGTACATTTACCCATTTTCCGTTTTCGTTTGTGGCTTTGTAGAGTTTAAGTAATATAACACGTCTGCTGTCTTTTTGCTTTTTCCCATTTAGATAATTATTACGCGTAAAATACATGGTTTGACCATCTTTGGTAAAAACAGGTGTAGACTCATGAAACCTACTGTTGATGTTTTTATGGAACACCTCTGGCTTGTCCATACTACCATCTGAACTAATCTGAGAGCTGTACAAATTGGTAAAAGATTCATTGTTCCACTTGAACACTTTTTTAGCTACCCCACCAGTATCTCGTGCCGACGCAAAAAGTAAGGTGTTATTGTAATAAGCACTACCGTAATCTGAGTACGGAGAGTTGATCCCTGCATCAAAAATTTCGTATTTCCCTGAATTTTCCTTTATATCATTCAAGTAATCGCGCTGACTCGCAAAAAGTTTTCCACGCTGGTCTGTGGCTGATTTTGCTATGAATTGCTCTAACATTTTATCGGCCTTAGCATAGTTTCCTACTGCTTTTAAAGATTGAGAATACCTGTAATAGTACTCAGGCTCTTGGGAGGCATTCATCTCAAAAAGTGCTGAGTACCACTTCTCTGCCTGGATCAAATCGGCTATGAAGTAATAGGAGTCTCCTAGTTTTTGAAACATTTTTTCGTCTTTATAGCCTTTCGCTGCTATTTTCTCATAAGTAGCTATTGCATCAACGTAAGAATAATTGTCGAATTTTTTATCTGCAGTAATCACACCTTTTTTTTGAGTATATCCCACTACTGTGAATACTAAAAAAACTACACAGCATCCGAAATGTTTAGCGCTTAATTTCATAACGTTATATTAAATTAGAAGAATCTAGGTGATGTGATTTTGTTATAACTTTTGAATATTTCGTAACGGAGAAATATCTCATGTGATCCGGAATTAAAATTAGCAAGTCGTGTGGTTTCCATATCGTACCCATATCCGATAAACCAGGAGTCAGACACTTGAAATCCAACCATGCCACTTAATGCGGCACTCCAGCGATATGCTGCTCCAATGGTAAACTTATCATTAATTAAAAAGTTAGCTGATAAATCTACTTGTAATGGCGCACCTTGCACGAGCTTGGTCATAATGGCGGGTTTGAATTTTAGATTATAATCTAAATCAAACACGTGACCTGCTGTTAAATAATAATTCACTCTCTCTCTCGCAATATAAGTAGATGCTCCTACTCCGGCATATTTATCAAAATGTTTTGTCTCTAATAAATTAGGAACAGAGAGACCTATATAGGTATTATCAGAATACCAGTAAAGTCCAACACCTATATTAGGTGAAAACTTATTGTCTATATTGTTCTCAAAACTATAATCATTGGGATCATACTGATTCAATTTATCAAAATTGATATTCAAAAGGTTTGCTGATGCTTTCAGTCCAAAAGAGAGCTTGAAATCCTCTGATGTATTGATGTAATAGGAAAAATCAACCGCTAAATTGTTCTCGTCCGAAGGACCAATCCTGTCATTAATTATCGACACTCCTAAACCTAGTTTTGTATCTTTTATAGGAGTATTAATCGAGGCCGTATTGGTCACAGGTGCTCCATCAAGTCCTACCCACTGAGTACGATGTAAGGCAAAAATATTCAACGCTTGACGTGATCCCGCATAGGCGGGATTCACGTTTATGGTGTTGTACATGTACTGTGTAAACTGAGCGTCCTGTTGCGCATTTATAGTACCCGAGAGTAACAGCAACATTAGTATAAATTTTGTTTTCATATTCTATTATTTTAGACTTAAGAAATTTAGATTGATTACCTATTAATGTATAAATATCCTGCTTTCTCGAAACTTGTTCCTGCGTTATCTTTATATCTCAAAATATAATAATAGGTTGCTTCAGGTAACTCTTCCGCTTGTTTTACTGTAACTCTACCTTCTGAAACTCCTCTAAAAGCTCTATCGTCATTGTTGTATCCTGCTCTTTCAAATACCAATACTCCCCAACGGTTGTATATTTCTACCGTGTTATCAGCATAACATTCTAAACCTCTGATGCGGAAAACTTTGTTGTCACCGTTTCCATTTGGAGCTACTGCATTAAACACTTCAATTACACATCCTTGAATAGCTAGTACAGTTGGCCTATCACTAAGATTATTTGAATCATCGGATAAATCGCTAGTTATGACACCAAGAGGTGTGACTCCTGTTACCTGGGCCTGATTGGTTACACTTCCTAAATTGATATCGGCTTGTGTTAATCGATACACTCCTTGATAGG
>NZ_JBWJVK010000082.1:0-3762 GCF_056428945.1 Flavobacterium sp. GNP010
CTTAAAGTCGTAACGGAAATGGGAAGGTTTAATTCATTTGAAGAAATTAATTCTTTGAAAAAATCAAGGATTTTCAACAAACGGGTTATGAAATAACCAATGGTGAAGAATTTAAAAAAGATTTTGATTTAGTTAGACAAATTAGAAGTGCATCAATTTCAATTTCATCAAATATTGCAGAAGGATTTGAAAGAAACACGGATAAAGAATTTATATATTTTTTGTAAGTTGCTAAAGCATCTTCTGCAGAAGTAAGATCACAATTGTATTTAGCATTGGATTTAAATTATATTACAAAAATAGAATTTGACGAATTATTTGAGAATGTTTCAGATATTTCAAAATTAATAAGTGGATTTATAAAATATTTAAATGACAGTCAAAAGAAGTGAAGTCGAAATGTATTCGACATTAAGACATTTGACATTAAGACGTTAAGACTTTAAACATGAAAGTAACCATAGACGGTCAAAGCATAGAAGTAGAACCAGGAACAACAATCCTGCAGGCAGCACGTATGATAGGTGGAGAAGTAGTTCCGCCAGCGATGTGCTATTATTCTAAACTAAAAGGTAGCGGTGGGAAATGCCGTTGTTGTTTAGTGGAAGTTGCAAAAGGAAGTGAAGCTGACCCAAGACCAATGCCTAAATTAATGGCATCTTGTGTAACCGGTTGTATGGACGGAATGGAAGTGAATAGTAAATCATCTCCACGTGTACAAGAAGCCAGAAAATCAGTAACAGAGTTTTTATTGATCAATCACCCATTAGATTGTCCGGTTTGTGATCAGGCAGGAGAATGCGATTTGCAAAATTTAAGCTTTGAGCACGGGAAATCAGAAACTCGTTTTATAGAAGAAAAAAGAACTTTTGAACCAGAAAATATTGGTCCAAATATTCAATTGCACATGAACCGTTGTATTCTTTGTTACCGTTGTGTGATGGTTGCAGATCAATTGACTGATGATCGTGTTCACGGAGTAATGGATAGAGGGGATCATTCTAATATATCTACTTGTATCTCAAAAGCAGTTGATAATGAGTTTTCTGGAAATATGATTGATGTGTGTCCGGTAGGAGCTTTAACTGATAAGACATTTAGATTTAAATCTAGAGTATGGTTCAGCAAGCCTTACAATGCACACAGAAATTGCACAACTTGTTCTGGAATAACTACCGTTTGGATGTTTGGTGACGAAATTCAGCGCGTTACCGGGAGAAAAGATGAGTACCATGAAGTAGATGAGTTTATTTGTAATGGTTGTCGTTTTGACCATAAAGACATTGCTGATTGGACTATTGAAGGACCAAGAGCATTCGAAAAAGATTCGGTTATCAACCAAAATAAATACAATAGAAAATTACAGAAAGTGGAAATTGCTACCGAAGAAAATATTCTTTTAGGTAGAGAATCCGATCGTAAGAAAATAAGCATGGTCGAAATTCCATTGACTGAAGAAGATATTACGAATCAAAAAACTTTGGGCAATAATGGATAGTACTATTATCATAGAAAAAAGTGTCATTATTGTTGCAGTTTTTGCGCTAACAATGTTGATGGCCATGTATTCAACATGGGCAGAGCGAAAAGTTGCCGCTTGGCTTCAAGATCGTGTTGGACCAAATAGAGCTGGTCCTTTCGGATTGTTTCAACCGCTTGCCGATGGTTTAAAATTATTTTCTAAAGAAGAATTTGAGCCTAACACGCCAAATCGATTTTTGTTTTTTGTAGGTCCAGCCATTGCTATGAGTACCGCTTTAATGACGAGTGCCGTAATTCCTTGGGGAGACCGGTTGCATTTATTTGGAAGAGATATTTTGTTACAGGCTACGGATTTAAATATTGGATTGTTATACTTTTTTGGAGTTGTTTCAGTGGGTGTTTACGGAATTATGATTGGTGGTTGGGCCTCGAACAATAAATTTTCGTTGATTGGTGCCGTTCGTGCAGCTTCTCAAATGGTATCGTATGAAATTGCAATGGGATTGTCCATAATTGCATTATTGATGATGACCGGAACATTGAGTTTAAGAGAGATCTCTGAACAGCAAGCAGGAATGAATTGGAATGTGTTTTACCAACCGTTATCTTTTATAATCTTTTTGATTTGTGCTTTTGCAGAATCAAACAGAACTCCTTTTGACTTAGCGGAATGTGAAACAGAACTTATTGGAGGATATCACACCGAATATTCATCAATGAAAATGGGATTCTATTTATTTGCTGAATATGCAAATATGTTTATTTCCTCTACGATTTTAGCTATTTTATTCTTTGGAGGTTATAATTATCCTGGAATGAGTTGGGTTGTTGAAAATTGGGGAGTTAATATTGGTAACCTTTTAGGATTTGGTGCTTTATTTATCAAATTGTGTGGGTTCATATTTTTCTATATGTGGGTTCGTTGGACTATTCCAAGATTTAGATACGATCAATTGATGCATTTGGGTTGGAGGATCTTGATTCCATTGGCGATCATTAATATCATCATCACAGGAATTGTAATTTTGAGAGCAGAAATTGCTACATATTTAGGATTTTAATTTATACCGAAAAAGCCCTAGCCCTGATAGCAGTGGAAATCCTTTATTGTTTTTTTTTAAAACAATAAAGATTGAAACGAATAGCAGGATGAAGCTTCAAATAAAAATATAAAATGTCAATAGAAAGTATATCCTTATCAGGAAGAAAAAAGGTAGTCTCTAACAAAGAGATGACTTTTTGGGAAAGAATGTATCTTGTTGCGATCGTCAAAGGATTGATAATTACGATTCAGCATTTGTTTACTAGAAAAGTAACGATTCAATATCCGGAGCAAGTGCGAGAGATGAGTCCGGTGTATCGCGGTCAGCATATGTTGAAACGGGATGAACAAGGTCGAGAAAATTGTACGGCTTGTGGTTTGTGTGCGTTATCATGTCCTGCAGAAGCGATTACGATGAAGGCTGAAGAACGCAAAGCAGATGAAAAACATTTGTACAGAGAGGAAAAATATGCGTCGATATATGAAATCAATATGTTGCGGTGTATTTTTTGTGGTTTGTGTGAAGAGGCTTGTCCGAAGGATGCTATTTACCTGACCACGTCTAAAGTTTTGGTTCCTTCCAGCTATGAAAGAGAAGATTTTATCTTTGGTAAAGATAAATTAGTCATGCCTTTAGATATAGCAATGCAAAATGCTCAACTTAAAAACGCTAACTAATGTCTACAGTACTTATAATTTTTTGTGTATTGGCTGCTGTCACTTTAGCAACCGCTTTTTTAACTATTTTTAGTAGAAACCCTATTCACAGTGCTATTTATTTAGTGATTTGTTTTTTTTCGATTGCAGGTCATTACTTGTTGTTGAATTCACAATTCTTAGCAATTGTTCATATAATCGTATATTCTGGAGCGATTATGATTTTGTTCTTGTTCACCATCATGTTGATGAATTTAAATGAACAAAAAGAAGTTCACCGTCCAAGAATCACCCGATTAGGTGCTATTGTTTCCTTTTGTTTGATCTGTATTGTTCTTATTTTGATTTTTATAAATTCAAAACCAATTGTGGGAGAATATGTTACAACTGGTGAAGATTATCAATCGATCAAAGTATTGGGTAAAATACTACTGAATGAATACATGGTTCCATTTGAGTTTGCCTCTATACTACTTTTAGTGGCTATGATTGGAACGGTATTATTGTCTAAAAAAGAAAAATTGCAAAAATAAGATGAACAATATTTTAAACCAGATTGGTATAGAAAATTACATATTCCT
>NZ_JBWJVK010000083.1:0-3728 GCF_056428945.1 Flavobacterium sp. GNP010
TGTAGGCTTCAATGATTCTATAGGTAACCAAGTCGTTTGTTCCCATTAATTTGATTGTTTTTAAAGCTTGTGCTTCTGACATTGCATAGCCACTTGCTGAACCAGTAGTTGTGCTTACTTCCCAAAAATATACTGTTTTATCAGTCGATTTGCTGATTTCAAGTTTTTGTTTTTTTGAAATTGCAACTGGATTGATTTTTTCGTTTTCGTTTGCAAAAGAAATTGTGGTTGCCAAGATAAAGGCTGCTAGTGTAAAGTTTTTCATTTTATGATTTTATATTGTTTTATTAACTTTGCAAAGGTGGTTCAGTACTAGATTTTTTTTGTTACATAATACTTTATTTTCCTTGTATAATTCACATTTATTATATTGAAAATCAATTTATTTCGAAATTAGAACAGAATTTAGTGAAAGCCTTTTTTTGCAGTTAGGAATTTTTTTGACATGCTCCGTCTGTATTTTTTTTCTAATTTTCTAAAGTTTTTATGTTGGGAAATGGCCAATCCTTTCGTAGTTTTTTTCATAAATTTGTCGCACACAACTAAAATTATGACTACACTACAACTCATTGATCAAATCAAAACCAAAAAATCATTTCTCTGTATAGGTTTAGATGTTGATTTGAATAAAATTCCACCACATTTACTGCAGCTGGAAGATCCCATTTTTGAATTCAATAAAGCCATAATTGACGCCACCCATGACCTTGCGGTTTCGTATAAACCTAATACTGCGTTTTATGAAGCTTATGGAATAAAAGGCTGGATGTCTTTGCAAAAAACGATTCAGTACATCAACGAAAATCACCCTGAAATCTTCACGATTGCGGATGCTAAACGTGGCGATATTGGCAATACTTCATCTATGTATGCCAAAGCTTTCTTCGAAGATTTGAATTTTGATAGCATAACTGTGGCTCCTTACATGGGGAAAGATTCAGTGGAGCCCTTTTTAGCATTCGAAAATAAACACACAATTATGTTGGCATTAACGTCTAACGAAGGTGCATTCGATTTCCAGACTTTATCCACAACTTCAGAAGGCGCTGTAGGTCAGGAATTATACAAACAGGTTTTAGAAACTTCTAAATCATGGAAGAATGCCCAAAATCTAATGTATGTAGTTGGTGCGACTAAAGCCGAATATTTTACTGAAATTAGAAAAATTGTTCCCGATAGTTTCTTGCTCGTTCCGGGTGTAGGAGCGCAAGGAGGCAGCTTGTCTGAAGTTTGTAAATATGGGATGAGCGATGCTATAGGATTGCTAATCAACTCTTCAAGAGGCATTATTTACGCATCAAATGGAATTGATTTTGCAGAAAAAGCAAGAGCAGAAGCCTTGAAAATACAACAAGAAATGGAAGCGATTATTAGTGTTAAGTTTAAAGTTTAAGGTTTAAATTGGAAGAATGGTAAACTGGGACTTTTTGTAAACCATTAAGAAATTAAGTTTCACTAAGAAATACTTTAAAGCTTGTTTCTCACAACCATTAAGAAATTCTCTTAAAGCTTAATTTTCTTAATTTCTTAATGGTTAAAAAACTACTAATTTATGTTTTAATAATATGAACTTTAAACTTTAAACTTGAAACAAAAAACTCTAATCGATCAAATAGGCACTTCCCATTCATTTGAAACTTCGCCCAAGCGCATTATTTCATTAGTTCCCTCGCAAACGGAATTATTGTATGATTTAGGTTTAGAAGACCGTATTGTTGGGATTACCAAGTTTTGTGTGCATCCGTATCATTTTAAATCGGTTAAGAAAATTGTTGGCGGTACCAAGAAAGTGCATGTCGAGAAAATTAGATTGTTGCAGCCGGATATCATTATTTGTAACAAGGAAGAAAACACACTTGAAATAGTAGCCGAATTGCAGAAAATTTGCCCTGTTTGGGTGACCAATATCATCACGATCGAAGATAACTTCAAGATGATAACCGACTTTGGTCAACTCTTTAATTGCAGAACCGAATCGCAGAAATGGAATGATAAAATAGATTTTGCCTGGAGTGATTTTAAAAACTTTATCAAAGACATGCCGGTAAAAAAAGTAGCGTATTTTATCTGGAAAAACCCTTTCATGGTTGCTGGATCGGATACTTTTATCAATGAATTGCTTAAACTGAACCACTTTCAGAATATTTATGAGAATAAAGGACGTTATCCAGAAATCGAACTCAAAAAAATACGTTTAGAGGGTGATCCTGATTTGGTTTTCCTGTCATCGGAACCGTTTCCATTTAAAGAAGGAGATGCTTTCGAAATTGGCAGTCATACCCATCATGCTAAAACTGTTTTTGTAGATGGAGAAATGTTTTCGTGGCATGGTAGCAGGCTTTTAAAAGCGTTTGACTACTTTAAAAAAATGCATCAAAAATTATAATTCACATTCTTTTAAATCAATTTTCCATAAACATTGCACTCTTGCGGTGTTTTTTACGGTATTAAATTCACCTCCGCGTGCATTTATATTCTGGTTTAAGCTTCTCTATTTCATTTTTATCTTGCAATAATCCTTACTTTGGTGTGGTTTTTTTGCAAATGAACAGCTTACAACTTTTAAAAGTGCAATATTTTTTGTTGCGATTGCGATTTAAAATTAAAGTCCTATTTTTACAAAAAAAATTAAGTGATTAATTACACCATTTACGAAAATAAAAACAGCGATCAATGGGTCACTTTTGTCCATGGAGCCGGTGGAAGCTCTTCTATATGGTTTAAACAAATACGTGATTTCAAGAAACAATACAATGTATTATTATTGGATTTACGTGGTCACGGAGATTCTAAAACCACTTTAAAAACGGCTTTCAAACAGAAATATACTTTTTCGGCTTTAGCCAATGATATTCTTGAAGTCTTAGATTTTCTAGAAATAAAAAAATCACATTTTGTTGGGATTTCATTAGGTACAATCCTCATTAGGCAATTGGCAGAAATGTACCCTGAACGTGTACAAAGCATGATTTTGGGCGGAGCCATACTGAAAATGAATTTCCGTTCTCAAGTATTAATGCGCTTGGGAAACATGTTTAAATATGTCTTACCATATTTGGTGTTATATAAATTTTTTGCGTTTGTAATCATGCCCAAAAAAAGTCACAAGCAATCGCGTGTTCTTTTTATCAACGAGGCAAAAAAATTATACCAAAAAGAGTTTATCAAGTGGTTTAAATTGACAGCCGAAATAAATCCCGTATTAAAATGGTTCCGCCAAGTAGAATTGAATATTCCTACCTTGTATGTAATGGGCGAAGAGGATTATATGTTTTTGCCATCTGTACGTAAGGTCGTAGAGAATCATTATAAATCATCAAAGCTATTTGTCATAGCAAATTGTGGACATGTAGTCAATGTGGAGCAACCAAATGCTTTCAATGATGTGGTTCTTTCTTTTATAAACACAGCTAAATAAAAATTGCCTGCATTAAAAATGCAGGCAATTCTTTAACTAACCAAAACCAAAATAATAAATAACCAGTTTATTACCCTACAAAGGTAGTTTAGAGGATCAGGTTTTGTTGTTAAGATTTTGTTATTACTTTGTTGGATATACGTTAAGGTTTAGCACATTGCAGTTGTTGTATTTTTTTTAGAGAATTAAAATTATATGAAATTATCCTCTATTTTTTAGTTTTAATACTACGTAGCAACTTGATAAGTCATCCAAAAAATAACTCACTAAATACTTTATTTTGCATCCTGCATAGCAAATACCTTTTGCA
>NZ_JBWJVK010000084.1:0-3691 GCF_056428945.1 Flavobacterium sp. GNP010
CACCGATTATAATTGTTGGAGAAGGTTTAGGCGTACCTTGGCTTAAATATCCCGGATTGTTTGTAATTTGAACACCTGCAACTTTACCTTGAAGGGCTTGACTAACATTTACTGATTTTTGTTTTAGCAGATCATTACTAGAAATCATAGTAACAGAACCCGTCAAAACTGATTTTTTTGGCTTTGATGCATAACTAGCAACTACTACTTCATTCAAAGCCATTGAATTATTAACCAGTTTCATATTTATTTTATCATTTTCACTAACAGTGGCATAACTGTCTTCATATCCTATATATGAAAAAACAAGTTCATCTCCTTTTTCAGCTTTGATGCTAAATTTTCCCTCAAAGTTAGTTGCGACTCCTTTTGTTATTCCTTTAATATATACATTCACCCCAGGAAGTGGTAAGTCCATTTCGTCTGTAACTATGCCTGAAATCATTCTTGTTGTGGCATCGTAAGTAGATGTGATTTTGGCTTTAGCCTTATTTTCTTCTAATGCAATTGCTTCGACTTTAAAGGCGTTAATATTCGCTTCTTTGTCCTTGTTCCGTTCGATGTCTTCTGAATTAGTAGAAGTTATTTGATTGATGTCAGTATTGATATGAGTTGTTGTTTTTACTACGACTACAGGTTTTTCAATTTGTTTTTTTAGAATAACTTTTACATCTGGTTTTATGGTTTTTGAAAGTCCCTCGGTTTGTTTAGGCTCTGTTTTTTCTTGAATAACCACGCTGTTTTCTTTCGTTCCGCTTGGAGTGATTACTTTCGAATCGGTTTTAATAAACTGGTATACCAATGAGAAAAACAATAGGAGTGAAGCGGCAATGGCTAATTTTTTCCAAAGTACAAAAGCTTTTTTGTCTTCTTTTTCATCGAGTTTTTCTTCTACTCGCATCCAAACTTTTTCCATTGCAGGAAAGTCTTTTTCTTCTGCTTTTTGGGAAGCATTTTTTATTTTTTGGAATATTTTTTCTTGATTGTCCATGACTATTTCGCTTTTTGGTAATACAAATTGTTTACTAATTCCTTTAGCTTGGTTTTCGAAGCATTCAATTGTGATTTTGATGTGCCTTCGGAAATGTTCAGCATAACTGCAATTTCTTTGTGACCATAGCCTTCAATAACGAAAAGATTAAAAATTGTCTTGCAACCTTCAGGAATATGATTGAGCAAATTCAGCAAATCTTCCTCTTCGAGGTCCGTTATTTCATCAGTAAGAGGTTGCGAAATAGTTTTGATATCATCAAGATACAAATTGAAATTGGTGTTTTTCTTGATGGTAGCCAAACAATGATTAACTGTAATTTTTCGGGACCAAGCTTCAAAAGCGCTAAATTCTTTGAGCTGGTCGAGTTTTGTGAAAATAGTATAGAAAGCATCGGCCAATGCTTCTTCTATTTCTTCCTCTTTCTTTAGGTAGCGCTTGCAAGTGCGGTACAATTTTGGAGCCATAAGCTCGTACACTTGACGCTGGGCATCTCGATGCATTTTTTTGCATTCAGAAATTAATTTTTCGTTTATCACAATTGATGTCTTTCTACTAAAGAGATGAAAAAAATGAAAAAGGTTGGGATGGAAATAAATTATTTTTTGATTTATTGATTTGAAAAGGATAATTTGTAAATATCTGTTTCCAGAACTTCGGTGTCTTTATCTTCACAAAGCAGAAACTCTATTTTTTCTTTTGAATTGGTGTATAAAGTCAATCCTTCGAATTTATGGGTGCTACTGATTTTTTGGGTAAAATCTATTTTCATTGTTTTCAGGTTGATTCTCCCAATAAGACTTCCTAAAACTTCGCCGTCATCATATGTAGATTCGGTATCTTCGGCTGTGGCCAAAAAATAAATACTGTTGTCAACTAAAATAGCATCGGTAAAACTACTGCGTACACCTGTAATTTTTGGCAGTTTATAGTCGTTTGAAAGAATAGTGAAATCGTTAGTCAGATTTTTTCCTTCTATGGTGAAAAGGACATTTTTATTGGAACTTCCGTTGCCGCGATTCAACAAAAACCAACTTTCGCCATTATATATAGCACCTTCGAGGTTGAAGTCTTCAGGTTTTATGTCTCCGAAATTTTGCATGATTGCATACAAATCGGTTAAATCATTCGTGGCGATTATCTTTTTATCGCTGGAGTTAATTTGTATCATTTTGTTTCTTTTCTCGGTGGAACCGGAGCCAAAAACGTACAAACTATCACCGAAATGGGTTATGGCTTCAAAATCAGCTTTGTCTTTTTTGAGGGTATTTTCTATTGGGTTTTCCAGTAACGGATGGCGTTTTAAATCAAGGGAATCCATATGGTATTCGTAAAGAAAACCGCTGTTGTCACCAATAATCAGTAGGGAATTGTCTTTGTAAATAAGTCCTGATGCGGAACCAATGCCAATGATTTGGAATAATAGTTCGAGTGTGAATTTTTCCATTGTATTTGTTTTGAAAGCGATTCTTTAGCCCTGATGGCAGCGGTATCCTTTTCCTTCGGCCTCTTTTGGCGGAGGAAAAGATTCAAGCGTACAGCAGGAAAAAGCTCCTAATAATTTGGTATATTTGAGAGGTAAAGATAAATTATTTCCTATGAAGTCTATAAATCCGGATGATTTTAAAGTTATTGACAAAATAAGTTTGTCACAATTGCCTACCAATCTTAATATTGGGGCAAGCGATGAAAAAAAAGAAGATAAGTTAGAAAATGTTTCCAAAAAATTAAGCCAGCTGCAAGATGTGATGTATGCACACAATCGCTATGGCGTTTTGATTTGTTTGCAAGGTATGGACACCTCTGGAAAGGATAGTCTGATTCGGGAAGTTTTTAAGGAATTCAATTCTCGAGGAGTTGTGGTACATAGTTTTAAAACACCCAATTCAAGTGAGTTAGAACACGATTACTTGTGGAGGCATTATTTGGTTTTGCCAGAAAAAGGGAAGTTTGCGGTTTTTAACAGAACGCATTATGAAAATGTCTTGGTCACCAGAGTTCATCCTGAATATATTATGAATGAAAATTTGCCGGGTATTGAAACCGTTGACGATGTTACACCTCAGTTTTGGGAAAATAGAATGCAACAAATTAATAATTTTGAAAAGCATATTACGCAAAATGGAACCATTATTTTAAAGTTCTTTTTGCATTTGAGTAAAGAGGAGCAAAGGCAGCGTTTGTTGCGCCGACTGGAAGAAAAAGAACACAACTGGAAATTTTCGGTAGGCGATTTAAAAGAAAGGGATCGTTGGGATGATTATATGCATTATTATGAAGAGGCAATTAACAATACAAGTTCAGAATATGCGCCATGGTATGTTGTTCCTGCTGATGATAAGGAAATGGCACGCTATATTGTAGCTAAGATTATTTGGGAAGAAATGCAAAAACATACCGATATTAAGGAACCTGAGATGGACGATACGATCAAGG
This sequence comes from Flavobacterium sp. GNP010, assembly GCF_056428945.1. Lineage (NCBI taxonomy): Bacteria > Pseudomonadati > Bacteroidota > Flavobacteriia > Flavobacteriales > Flavobacteriaceae > Flavobacterium > Flavobacterium sp. GNP010. The sequence continues at coordinate 3,428 of NZ_JBWJVK010000084.1, forward strand.
CGAATATGGAAATGTATAAAGAAATGTTGAAAAAAGAGAATTAAGTTAATGGATTTTCTTACGAAAGTTATTTGAAGTTTATTATTGTATTACGGTACTGTTAGTATGTAAAATTATTGTTTTTCGCATGTTTAAAATAGAGCCAACTCTTGGCTTTTTGTTAATATTCAATTCATTCAGAGTTTAAATTCACGGCATTACTTTGTTTAAAATTTAAACAAGCAACTAAGATGAAAAGAATTATTTTACCAATGTTATTTTTAG
>NZ_JBWJVK010000085.1:0-3459 GCF_056428945.1 Flavobacterium sp. GNP010
CTAAATCTTCTAGTGAAACAACGAGTGTTGTTTTAGCGAATCAATCTGTGACTCCAGTGTTATTGAAAAAACAAGCTGGCTTTGAAAGCTTAGAACTTTTCTCACTGATAGCCTCTGATGATGTTTTGGCAGGAAGTCCAAATTTTGTTTTTGGAGGTTCTGCAGATGGATCAGGATTATTGAGAAATGTTGATGGTACTTTTACTTTTTTGGTGAATCATGAAGACAATTTTGCAGTATCAAGAGTAACTTTTGACAAAACATTCAAACCTACCAAAGGAGAATATTTATTGAATTCTAATGGTGGAACTTGGAGGTTATGTGGTGCTACAATGGCAACAGTTGCTGAAAATGGTTTTGGTCCATTGTATTTGACATGTGGAGAATCTGGTGAAGAATCGCGCACTCATGCCATAAATCCTTTTGGAGATGTTGCATCTGCTTCGGTTTCTAAAGAATTACCTGCTTTAGGAAGAATAAGTGCTGAAAATGCTTTGCCATTAAAAGCTTCTGCATTTTCTGGAAAAACGGTAGTTGTAATTGGAGATGATGATTCAGGAACTTATGGCGGTCAAGTATTTATGTATGTTTCAAATACTGTAGGTGATTTAACGAATGGTTCTTTATACATGATGAAAAGAACAGATGACAATCAGAGAGAGAAAGATATGGTTGTCAATCAATCGTATGGTGTTTCTTTTGTGAAAATTGAGAACCACACTACAATGACAGGAGCGGCTATAAATGCCTCTGTAAATACATTGAAAGGAATCAAATTTGGAAGAGTAGAGGACTTAGATTATAAAAAAGGTTCAGATGCTGGAGCAAGAGAAATTTATTTTAATGTTACAGGACAAAATACAACCGGAAACAATGCCGATGCTTCAAGAACTAAATATGGTAGAGTTTACAAATTGAACTTGGATGTAAATAATCCTTTGGTTGGTACCCTTGAAGTAATTCTGGATGGAGATGACCGTACCGGAATTGCAGGAAAATTCCAAAATCCAGATAACATCTGTGTGACAAAAAACTACGTTTATGTTCAGGAAGATGCCAATGGTTATGGTGATGAAACGCATGACGCTTACATCTATCAATACAACATGGGTACAAAACAGTTAAAAGTGGTTGTGGAGTTAGACCACCGTCGTACGGATACAGATGCTACGAAATACAATGTAGGAGGAACAAGTAAATTAGGAGATTGGGAATACGGAGCCATGATTGATGTTTCAGAACAATTAGGAATCGAAGACACTTTCTTATTGAGTGTTCAGCCGCATACTTGGAGAGGTACAAAATATAAAGGAGTTGATGGTGGAACGAACCGTCCAAATGAAGATCAGGCAAGTCAAATTGTTTTAATCAAAGGATTAGCACGATAATAAACACAATCAAATAGTTACAAATATCCACGGTTTTATAGTACGAACCGTGGTTTTTGTTTTTTACAATTTTTTAAAGTTACTCGCATTTATCATGAAAAATAGGTTCATTTTATTGGTTCTAGTTGTATTGATTTCTTGCCAAAATGCTATTCCTAAGCATGAAACGGTAAATAATATATTCAAATCAGATATTCTAAAAGTCATAGATGAGTTTTCTAAACTGGAAGGTTTAATTGAGTCAAATTCCTCAACAGTTGAACTTCAGCAACAATTTCTAAAAGCGCACAGCAGTTACAAACAAGTGGAAATAATTAGTGAATATTATTTTCCTGCTGTCTCTAAAGCTATAAATGGTCCAGCCTTGTCAGAATTTGAAGAAAATGATGGAAAGACTTTGCCTCCCGAAGGATTTCAAGTGATTGAAGAATTTATTTTTCCGGCATATAATCCAAAATCAAAAGCGGAGTTGCTGAAAGAAATGGGTATTCTATCGGCTAACTTAAAGCGTTTGGACAAAGTGTCACAGACAAATGAATTCACAGATTCACACGTTTTTGATGCAATGCGTTTGGAAGTTTTTAGAATCATAACCTTGGGAATAACCGGATTTGATTCTCCGATTGCTCAAAAATCTATTCCGGAAGCTGCAGCAGCATTAGAAAGCATCGAGAAATTCTATAAAATCTATGCAGATAACTCAGCCGATGAAACTTTTCAAAAGGTTTTAAAAACAATTAAAAAAGGCAAGGAATACTTAAAAACAAATGCCAACTTTAATGCGTTTGACCGTGCTTTTTTTATTCGAGAAATCGCCAATCCATTAAGTATTGGTTTGTATAAAACGCAAGTCAGTTTGAAAATTCCTTTTATAAAAGAAACAAGAGGATTAAAAACAACTGCACAGACACTTTTTGATAAAAACGCTTTTGATGCCGAAGCGTTCTCGGCATTTCCAGATTATGAAACAACGCCTGAAAAAATAGAATTAGGGAAGTTATTGTTTAATGATCCTGTTTTATCAGGAGATAATTCTCGCTCTTGTGCTTCCTGTCACCATTCAGATAAAGCATTTACGGATGGTCTCGAGAAATCCGTTTCATTAGATGGTAGATCTTTAGTAAAAAGAAATACGCCTACACTTACAAATATTGCATTTCAGCGTGCTTTTTTCTCAGATTCTAGAGTTAATTATCTGGAAGATCAGGCTGTAGCGGTAATTATAAATGAAAATGAAATGCATGGTTCTTTAGCAAAATCAGTTGTAGCTTTAAAAAAACAACCGAGTTATGTTGCCAAGTTCCATAAAGCATTTCCTAAAACCGAAATAGATGAATTTGGAATAAAAAATGCATTAGCATCCTATATAAGATCATTGAGTACTTATGATTCAAAGTTTGATGAATTTATGCAAGGAGAGGAAAAATTTAATTTGGATGAAATTGCAGGTTTTAATTTATTCACTGGAAAGGCAAAATGTGCTACCTGTCATTTTATTCCATTAACAAACGGAACGGTACCACCAAGTTTTATGAAATCAGAAAGTGAAGTGCTGGGCGTTCCTAATAAATATAAAAAATTAGATGCTGATTTGGGGAAATTTGAATTAACAAAAGCCGAAATTCATCGTAATTCTTTTAAAACACCTACCATAAGAAATGTTGAATTAACGGCGCCTTACATGCACAATGGCGTTTTTAAAACACTGGAAGAAGTGATTGATTTTTATAATGACGGCGGTGGGAACGGTTTGGGATTTAATTTGCAAAACCAAACGTTACCCGAAGATAAACTGAATCTAACTGACTTAGAAAAGAAACAGCTTATAGCTTTTATGAAAACTTTGACAGATAAAAAGTACTCCCGATAGGAAACAAAAAATGCGCTGAAATTCAGCGCATTTTTTTTAACTAACTCAATATTTTTTTATAGTTGAAAACCATAAGCTAAACGTACACCAACTTGTCCAACTCCTCTACCAAGAGAACCGTTACTGTTTAAACGATCAAAATGATTGTAGTGTGTATAATTCAAAGAAATATCTATGTATTTAGTAGCATAACCTACACTT
>NZ_JBWJVK010000086.1:0-3414 GCF_056428945.1 Flavobacterium sp. GNP010
AAAAAGTAAATTATACAAAAAAGCCTATCATTTCTGATAGGCTTTTCAAAGAAAGGCGACGACATACTCTCCCACATAACTGCAGTACCATCTGCGCAGGCGGGCTTAACTACTCTGTTCGGGATGGGAAGAGGTGAGCCCCGCCGCAATAACCACCTTAAGAGGTTATAATTGCTTTGGGCAATTATCTATAATTAACAATTGATAATTTACAATTCATAATTATAGTAATATCTTAACATACTGAGATAAAGAATATAAAAATTATTAGAAAGTTTCTTCCTCCCGCCGAAGCGGGAGGAAAAGCGTACATAAGCTTACGGGTTATTAGTACTACTCGACTATGACATTACTGCCTTTACATCTATAGCCTATCAACGTGGTCATCTCCCACGACCCTTAAAAGAAATCTCATCTTGTGGTGGGTTTCGCGCTTATATGCTTTCAGCGCTTATCCCTTCCAAACGTAGCTACTCTGCGATGCCACTGGCGTGACAACAGATACACTAGAGGTTTGTCCAATTCGGTCCTCTCGTACTAGAATCAGATCCACTCAAATTTCTTGCGCCCACAGTAGATAGAGACCGAACTGTCTCACGACGTTCTGAACCCAGCTCGCGTGCCACTTTAATGGGCGAACAGCCCAACCCTTGGGACCTTCTCCAGCCCCAGGATGTGACGAGCCGACATCGAGGTGCCAAACCCCCCCGTCGATATGAGCTCTTGGGGGAGATCAGCCTGTTATCCCCGGCGTACCTTTTATCCTTTGAGCGATGGCCCTTCCATGCGGAACCACCGGATCACTATGCTCTACTTTCGTACCTGATCGACCTGTATGTCTCTCAGTCAAGCTCCCTTATGCCATTGCACTCTACGCACGGTTACCAAGCGTACTGAGGGAACCTTTAGAAGCCTCCGTTACTCTTTTGGAGGCGACCACCCCAGTCAAACTACCCACCAAGCAATGTCCCCCCGATTGGGGGTTAGGCCTCAGATAAACAAAGGGTTGTATTTCAACAATGACTCCACAACGCCTAGCGACGCCACTTCACAGTCTCCAACCTATCCTACACATCATTTATCCAAGGTCAATACTAAGCTATAGTAAAGGTGCACAGGGTCTTTTCGTCCCACTGCGGGTAAGCGGCATCTTCACCGCTACTACAATTTCACCGAGCTCATGGCTGAGACAGTGTCCAGATCGTTACACCATTCGTGCAGGTCGGAACTTACCCGACAAGGAATTTCGCTACCTTAGGACCGTTATAGTTACGGCCGCCGTTTACTGGGGCTTCAATTCAATGCTTCTCCGAAGATAACATCTCCTCTTAACCTTCCAGCACCGGGCAGGTGTCAGGCCCTATACTTCATCTTACGATTTTGCAGAGCCCTGTGTTTTTGATAAACAGTCGCCTGGACCTCTTCACTGCGGCCAGCATTGCTGCTGGCGACCCTTCTCCCGAAGTTACGGGTCTATTTTGCCTAATTCCTTAGCCATGAATCTCTCGAGCACCTTAGGATTCTCTCCTCGACTACCTGTGTCGGTTTGCGGTACGGGTACTTATTACCTGAAGTTTAGAGGTTTTTCTTGGAAGCCCTTAGGCGCACTATCTCTTTGTCCGAAGACTCCGAGTACTATCGTATTTCCCCAAGCCGCGTGGATTTGCCTGCGCAGCTTATAGGTAGGTACTTCAACGAACTATTCCGTCAGTTCGCGGCGCTTTCATCACTCCGTCACCCCATCACAGTAATAACTAGTACGGGAATATTAACCCGTTGTCCATCGACTGTCCCTTTCGGGTTCGCCTTAGGTCCCGACTAACCCACAGCTGATTAGCATAGCTGTGGAAACCTTAGTCTTTCGGTGTGCGGGTTTCTCGCCCGCATTATCGTTACTTATGCCTACATTTTCTTTTCTAACCAGTCCAGCATACCTTACGATACACCTTCTACCCTGTTAGAATGCTCCCCTACCACTTAGAGTAAACTCTAAATCCATAGCTTCGGTAATATACTTATGCCCGATTATTATCCATGCTCGTCCGCTCGACTAGTGAGCTGTTACGCACTCTTTAAATGAATGGCTGCTTCCAAGCCAACATCCTAGCTGTCTGGGCAGACAAACCTCGTTCTTTCAACTTAGTATATATTTGGGGACCTTAGCTGATGGTCTGGGTTCTTTCCCTCTCGGACTTGGACCTTAGCACCCAAGCCCTCACTGCACGGAAACATTATATAGCATTCGGAGTTTGTCAGGAATTGGTAGGCGGTGAAGCCCCCGCATCCAATCAGTAGCTCTACCTCTATATAACTTTATGGCCGTGCGCTGCACCTAAATGCATTTCGGGGAGTACGAGCTATTTCCGAGTTTGATTGGCCTTTCACCCCTACCCACAGGTCATCCGAAGACTTTTCAACGTCAACCGGTTCGGACCTCCACACTGTGTTACCAGCGCTTCATCCTGCCCATGGGTAGATCACACGGTTTCGCGTCTAACACTACTGACTAAAGCGCCCTATTCAGACTCGCTTTCGCTACGGATCCGTGGCTTAACCACTTATCCTTGCCAGCAACGTTAACTCGTAGGCTCATTATGCAAAAGGCACGCCGTCACCCCACGAAAGGGCTCCGACCGCTTGTAAGCGTATGGTTTCAGGATCTATTTCACTCCGTTATTCACGGTTCTTTTCACCTTTCCCTCACGGTACTGGTTCACTATCGGTCTCTCAGGAGTATTTAGCCTTAGCGGATGGTCCCGCCAAATTCAGACAGGATTTCTCGTGTCCCGCCCTACTCAGGATACCACTATTGTTATCTTCTATTACTTATACAGGGCTATCACCTTCTTTGGCTCTACTTTCCAGTAGATTCTAATTCTATCCGCAACAAATAACGTGGTCCTACAACCCCAAAATTGCCGTAACAACTTTGGTTTGGGCTAATCCGCGTTCGCTCGCCACTACTTACGGAATCACTTTTGTTTTCTTCTCCTCCGCCTACTTAGATGTTTCAGTTCAGCGGGTTTGCCCACCTATCGGTGTACTATGTCTTCAACATAGTGGGTTGCCCCATTCAGGTATTTACGGATCATATCGTGTGTGCCAATCCCCGTAACTTTTCGCAGCTTATCACGCCTTTCATCGCCTCTGAGAGCCAAGGCATCCCCCATACGCCCTTATTTTGCTTATTGTACCAATCATTCAATTAAGAATGACCGTTTCTTTTACTTGTCTAATGATAAACAAGCAAAAAATGCTTTCTACTTTTTATTATTTCTTATCTCAATATGTCAATGAACTTTCTCTAGTCGAAGGTCAAAGGTCCTAAAGTCGAACGTCCGAGGACTTGTGACTTTATGACTTTAGACTTTATGACTAAAATCGTGGAGAATAACGGAGTCGAACCGTTGACCT
>NZ_JBWJVK010000087.1:0-3397 GCF_056428945.1 Flavobacterium sp. GNP010
TCTTTTCCTGTAGCATCTACTTTTACACCTTCTAAAGGAAAAGCAGAAGGAGTAGAAAAAGAAAAACAAGCGATTTTGTTTAAAAATTACGCCACATTTGGGGTGGGGAATTATGGAACTTTCATTGGGGAGTTATTTGTAAATCATGATATCAGTAACACAGATTATGTAGGAGGCATGTTTCGCCATCATTCTTCCGAAGGCGGCATACAAAATGTGGCACTTGACAATCGCTTTTATGATACTTCACTGGACTTGATGTATGGTTCTAATCAAAGAGACGTATCCTGGAATTTAGACTTAGGATATCAAAATCAAATATACAATTGGTACGGATTGCCAACTTATTTTGGGAGTAGTTTAACGCCACAAGATAAAGCGACTTTGATTAATAGTATCAGTCCGCAGCAAACGTATGGAACGTTATCATTAGGCGGTAATATTGGTTTTAACGAAAGTGTTTTAAACAAAGCAAGCTTTCAGTATCATCACTTTTCGGATGCTTCAGGAACTTCTGAAAACCGATTTTATGCAAAGCCAACGGTAACATTTGATGTTATGGAAAGTGCCGTAAAAACAAATATTATTGTTGATTATGTGGGCGGAAGTTTCAAGAATAATTATTCTAAAACAAATACGGAGCGTGTAAAATATGGTTTTACTAATTTTGGAATTGTTCCGAGTTTTGTGATGAAAGAGGACGATTGGACGCTGAATATTGGAGCTGGTTTGTTTTACAGTATGGATAACGTGAACAGCAATAATAAATTTTTAATATATCCACAATTCAATGCGTCGTATAAAGTGGTTGGTGATTTGATGATTTTTTATGCTGGTGCCGAAGGAAATTTAGAACAAAACTCCTATATGGACTTTGTTAATGAAAACCCATTTGTATCGCCAACATTAACAGTCGCACCTACAGACAAGCAATATGATATTTTTGCGGGGTTAAAAGGTAAATTGACTAATACAGTAAGTTATAATGTCAAAGCGTCCTATGTAAACGAAAGAAATAAAGCCTTGTTTCGAAGCAATGATTATGCAGCAAATGCCGATTATGCTTATGGAAATTCCTTTCAAGTTGTGTACGATGACATGTTGACGTTGCGTTTTTATGGGGAGCTAAAAGCTGATTTTTCTGAAAATGTATCTTTTGGGATCAACGGAACTTTTAGTAGTTATACGAATGATGTACAACAAGAAGCTTGGAATTTGCCTACGATTCAAGTTGGCTCTAATTTGGATGTATCCATAACTAAAAAATGGTTTGCAGGTGCTAATCTTTTTTATGTTGGCGAGCGAAAAGATTTTACAGTATTGGCATTTGAACCGGCGTATATAGAGGGAACTGCGACTTTAAAATCGTATTTTGATGTCAATGCAAATGTTGGATTTAAATACAGTGATCGATTGACTGCTTTTGCCAGAGCAAATAATATCACTAATAATGCCTACCAAAAATGGCAAAATTATCCAGTGCAAGGATTTCAAGTGATTCTAGGAGTGAACTATAAATTTGATTTTTAATCTATTTCTTCGCTGTTAAGTAGACATAAAAAATACATCAACTACAATAAAAATTGTTAGCCATTTCTTTAGTTTCCTTTTATTTTTGAGTAAATTTTGCAATAACACAAAAATTTTGCGCTTTACTTGCAAATTTTTAGTTTGTTTTTGGCATAGTATAATGATTTTAATTTTTTCCATTATGAAAAGAATACTATTAATTTTTATTTGCTTATTTTCATTAAATACATTTGGTCAAACTATAGAAGGAACCGTTTTTGACGAAAACAAAATACCAATTGTAGGAGCGTCGGTTTACTTGGATGGAACCACAATTGCTACTTTGACTAATGAAAATGGAAAATTTTTTTTAAAAACGAAGAGTAAAATTAATACCTCATTAGTTATCCGATTTATGGGCTATGAAACGGTAAGTATTGCCAATCCTTTTGAAAACCACAATAGAAAAATTTATTTAGTTCCGAAGCAAGTTGTACTTGACGAGGTAGTCATAAAAAAAGATTATTTTACAAGGAGTCAAAAAATGCAACTATTTAGAGATCAATTTTTAGGGACTACAAAGGCAGGGAAGTCATGTAAGATTAATAACGAAGAAGATATTAATTTTGAATATGATTATAAAACAAATACTTTATTTGCGACATCAGATAATCCATTAAAAATTGATAATCCCTATTTAGGTTATCAAATCGAATTCGATTTATATGAATTTCATGTCAAATTTCGTAAAAAGAGTATCAAAAATACGGATGTGACGAAAAGCTTATTTTTGGGAACAACATTATATAATGAGATAAATCAAGAATCTAAAATAAAAAAAATCAGGGATAATGTTTATTATGGTTCTTCGATGCATTTCTTTAAAAATCTTTCAGAAAACAATTGGGGTAAAGATCTTTTTTTATTTTTTAAAGGAAGTTTTCAGGATAATCCGGAGCGTTATTTTACAATTTCTAATGAAGGTAACTTAAAGAAGATTAGTATTACTTCGAATATTAAATATGAAGGTCTTTTAGTTGGTTCAGAACCGAGATTTTTTGCCGATTTTAATTTACTTTTTGAGAAAAAGAAGCAATCAAAAGTGATTTTTTTGACAAACTTTTTTTATGTAGATGAATATGGAAACAATTCGGATACTGATAAAATTGTTTTTGCGGGAGATTTAGCGACTAGAAAATTGGGAGATATGTTACCAATGAACTACGTACCATAAATATATTTTAGATACCACTCATAAATAATTAAAGAATAGAAACCAATTGGTAAATACCTGCATTCCAAAAAAGCTATGACTTTCAAACAAAAAATACATACCCATTATTTGCAATTAGTTCAGGATCGGATCGATGTTTTCAAAGATATGATTGTGGCCCTAACCGAAGATTCTAAGAACGATGCCAAAGGTTCTGCCGGAGACAAACACGAAACCGCTTTATCAATGATGCACATTGAACAGGAAAAACTCAATCGTAAATTGAGAGAAGTATTGGATCAAAAAACAGTTTTAGACAAAATTGATGCTACTACAATTGCTGAGACTATTATTGTGGGGAGTTTGGTCAAAGCAAACGGAATTTATTTATACTTAAGTGTTGCACTTCCAAAAATTGCTATTGATGGCATCAATGTTATCGCATTATCACCTCAATCTCCCTTAGGGAATAAACTGATGGGCAATCAAGAAGGTTTTACTTTTGAGATTAATGGTACAAAGTATTTAGTGGAGGAAATTAAATAAGAACTAAACACTTCATTATCGACTAGATTCGGATATCATTTTTAATATCTGTAACTTCATGTTACTCCTTGTTCAATTTAAATTACATTTTAGATATAAATACTATTTTTTAGTTGTCATTTATAACCA
>NZ_JBWJVK010000088.1:0-3250 GCF_056428945.1 Flavobacterium sp. GNP010
TTTGAGTTCTTGTCAGTAGGAGATTATGTAGTGAGAGTTGATAGTGATGATTGTGTATTTAACAGCGAAGTTTTCAATATTACAGAGCCAACTACAGTATTAACTATTGATTCTGTTGTTCAAACTAATGTTACTTGCGCAGGAGAGAGAAATGGTAGCTTAACGATTACTACTTCTGGAGGAACAGGTAAAATTACGTTCACGATTACACCTAATCCAGATCAAACTTTTGATGCAGATGCAAATGGTGATATTGTTTTTGATAATTTACGACCAGGGTTTTATGATTTTACTGTACAAGATCAAAACGGCTGTTTTATTCCTGTAACCGGAGTGTTTATAAGTGAGCCAAATTCTATTGTTGCATCTACTATTCCAGGTTCATTAATGCCAGAAATATGTGCAGGTGACAATGATGGTGCATTTAGTATCACAATAGCTGGAGGTACTAGACCATATAGTGTAAGTCTAGATGCTATCAATGGGCCTTACACGCAAGGAGCTGCTGGTCAAACTGATTTTGATTTCACGAATCTAGCAGGTGGCCCGCATAAAGTGTACATTAAAGATGCTAGCAACTGCTCGGCTGAACTAGAAGTAATCATGCCTGACGCGGTAGTGATCAATCCAACAGCTGTTGTGACCTATGACTGTGTAAACAATACACAAGCAAACCGAGTGGTAGTATCCTATGATTCCAGTAATAGTGCAACAGACTTAGATTTTGATTTGGACGGATTAGGAAATTACCAAGCGAGTAACACGTTCGATAATGTAGCGCCAGGTCAGCATTTTATTACTGTGAGACATACAAATGGTTGTATACAATCTACTGCACCATTTACTGTAGTCCAAGTAGATCCATTAGTGTTAGTTATTGCTGATGGAGATTTAAATCAAATTAAAGCAACCGCTACCGGTGGATCAGGAGTATATGAGTATAGTTTTAATGGAGAGGATTTCACCACTGAAAGTACTTACGCCTTCTACCAATCAGGAAATTACACGGTGATTGTTAGAGATAAATACGGTTGTACAGCTACTGCAAATAGAGATTTCATATACATTGACATCTGTATCCCAAATTACTTTACTCCAAACGGCGATGGTAATTTAGACGAGTGGGCTCCAGGATGTACGAACAATTATCCAGATCTTTCCTTCTCTATATTTGATCGTTACGGTCGAGTAATTGCCAAATACAGATTAGGTCAAAAATGGGACGGTAAGTACAAAGGCGAGGAATTACCATCGGGAGATTATTGGTATACCCTTAAATTGAACAATAATAAAGACGATCGTGAGTTTGTAGGTCACTTTACTTTGTACAGATAACGAATCAATAAATGGAAGTTGTCTACTAAAAAATAGTATCATGAAAAAAACACTTATATCTTTTTTACTGCTGACTGTGACGCTTTCGTCGTCCAGTCAGGAGTTAAATTTGCCCGTTTTTACGCAGTATCTTGCTGACAATCCCTTTGTTATATCACCAGCCTATGCGGGTATTGGAGATAACTTTAGGGTTAGACTCAATGGTTTAACGCAATGGGTAGGAATAAAAGACGCTCCGCAAAACCAATCCCTGTATGCTGATTTTAGGATTGCAGATCGATCAGGTGTGGGGATTTCAATTTACAATGATAAAAATGGATATACGAGACAAACAGGTGCCAAAGTGTCTTTTGCACACCATATTATTTTAGATTATTACTCTAAGCAGTACTTGTCTTTTGGAATTTCGTATAATTACAACAATTTTAAAATTGATATTGACGAGTTCAATCCCGATTTTGAAAACCCAGTTTTAGACCCAAGCATTACTGACAATCGGTTTACATCTAACAATAACTTTGATGTGAGTTTGTTATACCGTAATAAAGGTTTTTACGCTGCTTTTAACGCTAGTAATCTATTAGACAAGAATACCGATAAGTTTTCAGGAATTGAGCCTGTATTACTTCGAAATTATCAAGTATATAGTGGGATGGTCATTAAAGGAGCCACAAACCAAGAGGAGTTTGAACCGAGCGTCTATTTTCAATATTTTGCCAGTGATAAAAGGTCAAGTACCGATGTTAACTTTAAATACAGAAGGTTTAATAACTATGACGATTATTATTGGATAGGGGCATCGTATCGTTTCTTGAATGACCAGCCGGGAAAACCACTTAATTTGGGTCCAATGCTAGGATTTCAAAAGTCTAAATTTTATTTTGGATACTCCTATCAACTAACGTTTAATGAACTATCCTCCTTCAATTCTGGAACGCATATGATTACGTTAGGATTTGACTTTTTACAAGGCATAAGCGACTGTCCATGTACGCAAGGTCCTGTTCACGATTAAAGCACAATTTTGTTAAATACAAAATCCGACTTCGTAAAAGAGTCGGATTTTTTTATGATTTGTTTTTAGTATTAGGAATCTCAACTGCTGTTAATTGGACATAAATAAAATGTGATCGAATTTACATAAACAGTCGACTTTCGTTTGGCAATATTTGAATATAGAACTAGCATTTCTTTATGCACCAAAGCGTTGTTGTTTGTCTTTATCGTGTCGTTTAATCCATTAAAAAATTACAACGTTTTCGTAGATAAAAAACAATTCAATCCCTTATCGAGGTATTCATTGCTACTTTAAAAGTGCTATATTTGTTACTCTATGATGAAAATTAACTAAAAAAATACTGATGAAAACTTTAAATGATTTCGATTTCAAAAATAAAAAAGCAATTATCCGAGTAGATTTTAATGTGCCTTTGGATGAAAATTTCAACGTAACTGATGCGACTCGTATCGAAGCTGCAAAACCTACAATTGATGCGATACTGAAACAAGGTGGAAGTGTAATTTTGATGTCACATTTAGGCAGACCAAAAGGAGTTGACACACAATTTTCATTAAAACACATCCTGAATACAACTGCTGATGTCTTGGGCGTTCCGGTTCAATTTGCTTCTAACTGTATCGGTGCAGAGGCAAAAGAGGCGGCCGACAAACTGCAAGCTGGCGAAGTTTTGCTTTTAGAAAACTTGCGTTTCCATAGTGAAGAGGAAGCTGGAGATGTGGCTTTCGCCAAAGAATTAGCGTCACTTGGAGATATCTATGTAAATGATGCTTTTGGTACCGCACACAGAGCTCACGCTTCAACAACTATTATTGCACAATTTTTTCCAACAGCAAAATGTTTTGGATTGTTGTTAGCCAAAGAAATAGAAAGTTTAAACAAAGTATTGAAAAACAG
>NZ_JBWJVK010000089.1:0-3178 GCF_056428945.1 Flavobacterium sp. GNP010
TCAACAGCAGGAGCTACAGCTATCAGCGCATTGTCGGCAACAGATACAGATGGCACAATTGCAAGTTATACCGTTTCCACTTTACCAGCCAATGGAACATTAGCCTTGGGCGGAGTAGCAGTAACGGCCGGACAAGTAATAACTCCAGCGCAAGCGGCTACATTAACTTTTGATCCAAACGGAACCTTCACAGGAACAACGACTTTCACCTTTACCGCTACAGACAATACAGGAGCAGTAGATGCAAGTCCAGCAATATTTACCATTCCAATTGGTAACAACCCACCAGTGGCCTTAAACGATTCTGCAACTACAGACGAAGACATACCAGTAACAATAAACGTTACCACAAACGACACGGATACAGACGGTACAATTGATGTAGCTACAGTAGATTTAGATCCAGCCACAGTTGGCGTCCAAAATACTTTCACGGTAGCAGGTGAAGGAACGTACACGGTAACCAACCTAGGATTAGTTACCTTTACACCGGTATTGAACTTTAACGGAGCAGCAACACCAATCATTTACTCGGTAAAAGATAATAACGGATTAATATCGAATATCGGTACTATATCCGTTAGTGTAACAGTAGTAAACGATGCGATTGATGCCGTCAACGATCCATCGGTAACCGTTGCGTCAAACAATACGGTTGTGACGGCATTGAATGCCTTAGCTAATGATACGTTAAGTAACATCGCAGCGACTACCAGTAATACCAATGTGACGCCATTAACGACAGGACCATTGAGCATTGATGCTAACGGTATAGTAACCGTTGCAGCGAATACTCCAACTGGTACGTTCAGCATCACCTACCAATTATGCGAAGCCGATCCAGCAACGGGATTGAATGTAAGCCCAGCAAATTGTGATACCGCTACAGCAACAGTTGTAGTAAACAATCCAATCGATGCAGTGAGTGATTCATCGGTAACTGTTGCCTCAAACAATACGATAGTAACCGCATTGAATGCATTAGCTAACGATACGTTAAGTAACATCGCAGCGACTACAACCAATACCAATGTAACGCCATTAACGACAGGACCATTGAGCATTGATGCAGATGGAATAGTAACCGTAGCAGCCAATACCCCAAGTGGTACGTACAGCATCACCTACCAATTATGCGAAGCCAATCCAGCAACAGGATTGAATGTAACCCCTGCGAATTGTGATAATGCAACGGCTACTGTAGTAGTCTTTAATTCAATAGACGCAGTAAATGACGGTCCAACAACAATTGCGTCAGCTACTACGCCGGTTACCGTACAAAATGTAACATCAAATGATACCTTGAATGCATCATTTGTTACAGCAACTAATAGTGATGTAACACCAATAACTACAGGGCCTTTAAGTGTAGATATTAACGGTAATTTAATAGTAGCAGCCAACACAGTTTCTGGAACTTATACAATAACATACCAATTGTGTGAGTCTGGTTCAAGTCCAGTAAATTGTGATACGGCTGTAGCTACAGTTGTAGTTCAGAATCCATTACTTGCAGTAAATGATGGGTCAATTACAGTAGCGACTGCTAATGTTCCTAAAGTTGTTTTAAATGTTATTTCAAATGATACGTTACATGGAGATCCAGTTACAGATGCAAATACTAATATAACTCCAAAAACAACAGGCCCATTAAGTGTTGCTAGTAATGGTGAGATAACTTTGGCAGGCAATACACCTTCTGGAACCTACAGTATTATTTATGAAATATGTGAGATAGGAGCAAACCCAGTAAATTGTAAAACAGCAACAGCAACAGTAGTTGTATTTAATTCCATCGTGGCTAACCCGGATACAACAGGAGGACTTCCAGGAGCTACAACTGGTTCTGTTTTAGGGAATGACACCTTAAGTGGAATCCCACCTATTAATCCAGCTGATGTAATTTTGACAACTACTATCACAAATGCTGTATTAACATTAAATCCAGATGGTACCATTACAATTGCAGCAGGTACAGCGGCAGGACCTCAAACATTAGAGTATCAAATATGTGAAATTGGTTCAAATCCAGTTAATTGCAGTACTGCCACCGTTACAGTAAATGTTTTACAAGCAGCCGTAGATGCCATTGTTGATGATTTTACAGCAGTACCATATACTGGTGGAAATGGAGGAACCACTACATCAGTATTGAATAATGATACCCTTAATGGAGTTGTCTTAAATCCGGCAGATGTTAATTTAACATTAAGTGGAACTGCGCCTTCAGGATTTGTATTGAATAGTAACGGTACAATTACAGTTCCTGCTGGACAGATTTCAGGCACCTATATGGTTTTTTATCAAATATGTGAAAAGATAAATCTATCAAACTGTGATATAGCCAATGCGAAAATTCGCATTAGTAATCAAATTAATGCGTTTGATGATGCCTTCTCTCCACAAGCGCCAAGCACTACAGTGGCTACAACAGTTGGAAGTGTGTTATCTAATAACGGTAATGGAGCAGATAATTTAAATGGAATAGCAGTTACATTGGCAAATACTGATGTGACACCGGTAACCACTGGACCATTGCGTATTGATGCAGATGGAAATTTGACTCTAGCTCCAAATACTGTTTCAGGTACGTATACCATCACTTATCAATTGTGTGAAGCAGGAGCAGACCCTGTAAATTGTACAAACGCAACTGCAACAGTAGTTGTTTTAAATCCAATTGATGCAGTTGATGATAATCCAGTTGCAGTAAACTCAGGAGTAAATCCAAAAGTAGTGTTTAATGTAACAGACAATGATACATTGAATACTGTTTTAGTAAGTCCAACCAATACGAATGTTACCCCAGTTTCTGCAGGACCATTGAGTATCGATTCGAATGGAGTAGTCACATTAGCAGGAAACACGCCAAGTGGAAGTTATAGTATTACCTATGAATTGTGTGAAGTTAATCCATCAACAGGATTGGCTGTAACACCAGTCAATTGTAATAGCGCTGTGGCAACCATTAAAGTTTTAAATTCGATAGATACGGCAAACGATACTTTAGGCACACCAGCAGCACCATTGGCTTCAGGCACTACACCAGTAGCAGCAGGAAGTGTGATAGGAAACGACAGCTTAAATGGAGTTGCAGTAACGACGACAAACACGAATGTTACCCCAATCACTACTGGAGCAATTTTAGTAGATGCAGACGGGAATGTAACCATTGCAG
>NZ_JBWJVK010000090.1:0-3137 GCF_056428945.1 Flavobacterium sp. GNP010
AAAAATACGGGATTCTAAGGCTCTTTTTATTTTAGACTTTCGGATAGCAGTGAAAATAAAATAAAGTTTACTGTGGCATTTTTTTTAAACAGTTAACACTTGATTAGTAACAAATACATATAGAAAGATGTCAGAAAAAAGTAAAAAACAATTTGGAGTTTGGATGGATTCGCATCATGCTACCATTGTAGGAAGAGAAAATGTAGATTCAGGAAACTTCGTAGTTTTAGGTCATGAAACCGTAGACGGACAAGGCTACAACACCAGTGAAAATGCCGCTAACAATGCCGAAAGAGATCTGCTACGTAAATTATTTAAAAGCATTACGGCTCACATGCAAAACGTAGATGAATTGCATGTAACGGGAACTGGCACGGCGCAAGAGCAATTTATCAATTATTTGAGCGAAACACCTCAATATAAAAATGTAGAAGCCAAAGAAAGTACCTCTAATAAAATGAGTGATGAAAGTTTAATTGACTTTGTGACGGCACAATTCAACTAATAGATTTTTAATACCAAAAAAAAGCTGCCTGAAAAGACAGCTTTTTTTTGGTATTACAACATTTAAATATTGTATGATTCACTTACTTGTTTAGTTCTTGTAGCGATGAAACTAAACGATATTTTATTTAATAGTACCTTCGTAAAAAAAAATAGTTATGCGTTTTTCCTTGGTCATCATCGTTTTATTGAATGCTTTGCTGCTGGTTAATTGCAGTTCGAAAAAAAATACTAATATTTCCTATCAATCAACTACTGTTGAGAACAATAACAATACACCAAAATTAAATATTTTTGTTCCGCGAAAATCGAAAGCAGAGCAATCGCAAGTATTGATTTTTGTGCATGGAGGAAACTGGAATAGCGGACGAAAAGGAACTTATGATTTATTGGGCCGCAATTTTGCCAGAAAAGGCGTAATCACTGTAATTCCGGATTACACACTAAGCCCAGAAGCGAATTATGATGGCATGGCAAAGCAAATTGCAGCCGTAATTCAGTGGACTAAAAAAAATATTAGTCAATACAACGGAAATCCAAATCAAATTTTTATCACTGGACATTCAGCAGGAGGACATCTTGGTGCTTTGGCAGTAATGAATCCTAAATATGGGACAGATCCAAAAAGCATTGCTGGAATTATATTGAATGATGCTGCGGGATTGGACATGAAAAATTATTTAGAAGGGAATCCACCCACAGCCGAAGATGATTATTTAGCAACATGGACCACCAATCCAGAGCAATGGAAAGCGGCATCTCCAATATATTTTATAGATAAAAACACACCTCCGTTTTTAATTTACGTAGGCGACAAAACCTATAATTCCATAAAAATTGCCAACAGTAGATTTGTAAGTGCTTTAAAACCTTTTCAACCAGATGTCATGCCTATACGCTTGAATAAAAAGCATGTCCCAATGGTACTGCAATATTTTTACCCTTGGAGCGATAGATTTGATGAGATTCTTACTTTTATGAAACAAAATAAGTAACAATTCATGTTTTGGGTATTCATTTTATCGATGCTTAATTCTAATGATTTTTTTAGTGAGATTTTAATAGCATAATGGCTGTTGTCTTTAGAATTAATTATCTTATTGTTTAATTTAAGTTTTTGCTGTGTTCAACTCATAAATGCAAAAGACAAAGTAGATAAGTTCATAGGCGTATAAATCATCACTTACTTTATTCAAAGACTGACAATTTTCAATCATTTCGCCAAAGTATTATCTTTAATTTGATCCATAAAAAAGGTTTACAGCACTTTTGAAGTATAAAAATATTTAGAAAAAAACCTATAAAAAACTCGTATTACAATCTCAACTTGAAACCGACCACTTTAAACAAAAATTTCGTAAATTTGCACTCCAAATAAAAGGGATAACAAAATGTTAGATAGACTTCAAATAGTAAAACAACGTTTCGAT
Organism: Flavobacterium sp. GNP010; assembly: GCF_056428945.1. Taxonomy (NCBI): domain Bacteria; kingdom Pseudomonadati; phylum Bacteroidota; class Flavobacteriia; order Flavobacteriales; family Flavobacteriaceae; genus Flavobacterium; species Flavobacterium sp. GNP010. Next base: position 1,935 of record NZ_JBWJVK010000090.1, read on the forward strand.
GAGATTTCGGATTTGATTATACAGCCGGATGTGATCTCCGATCAAAAGCGTTATGTGCAATTGAATCAAGAGTACAAAAATTTAAAAGCATTGGCCGAGAAGCGTGATGAGTACGTGCTTATTATGGCAAATATTGAGGAAGCCAACGAAATTATAGCCGATAACAGTGATGCAGATATGACCGAAATGGCCAAAATGCAACTCGAAGAAGCAAAGGAAAGATTGCCAGAATTAGAGGATGAAATCAAATTTATGTTGATTCCAAAAGATCCAGAAGATGCCAAGAATGTTATGGTGGAAATTCGTGCTGGAACAGGTGGGGATGAAGCGAGTATTTTTGCAGGGGATTTGTTCCGTATGTATACCAAATATTGCGAAAATCAAGGTTGGAGAACTTCTGTGGTAGACATGAATGAAGGAACTTCAGGTGGATTTAAAGAGGTTATTTTTGAAGTAACTGGCGAAGATGTTTATGGAACTTTGAAGTTTGAAGCGGGTGTACATCGTGTACAACGAGTACCACAAACAGAAACTCAAGGTCGTGTGCACACTTCAGCAGCAACCGTTATGGTATTACCAGAAGCAGAGGAATTTGATGTTCAAATTGATATGAATGATGTGCGTGTCGATTTCTTTTGTTCATCAGGACCTGGAGGACAATCGGTAAATACAACGAAATCAGCGGTTCGTTTGACACACATTCCAACAGGATTAGTGGCGCAATGCCAAGATCAGAAATCACAACACAAGAATAAAGATAAAGCTTTTGGCGTATTGCGTTCCCGTTTGTACGAACAGGAATTAGCTAAAAAACAAGCTGAAGATGCTACCAAACGTACTTCTCAGGTAAGTTCTGGTGACCGTTCAGCTAAAATTCGTACCTACAATTATGCACAAGGTCGCGTTACCGATCACCGTGTAGGTTTGACGTTGTACGATTTAGGAAATATCATGAATGGTGACATTCAGAAAATTGTAGATGAGTTGGCACTAGTCAATAACATGGAAAAATTGAAAGAGGCTAGCGAGGTATTTTAAATAAAAAAAAGTGAAATTCGTTTCACTTTTTTTTGCAATACTCGGGATCTGAAAGAGAATTTTTACAAAAAAATAAGCAATGAAGCCTACATTTAGTTTTAAATACTATTTGTAGGCTTCAATGATTCTATAGGTAACCAAGTCGTTTGTTCCCATTAATTTGAT
>NZ_JBWJVK010000091.1:0-2717 GCF_056428945.1 Flavobacterium sp. GNP010
CCTTTATGATACGCTTCATTCACAGTAGAATAGTAGCTAGAAGGATAAATTATTATTTTATCGAATAAAGTAATCAAGTACTTCCTCATGCCAAAAGTTAGCATCACGTAAGTTCCGGCAATCAACATTTGCATTTGTTCTGAAATTTCAATTTCCTTTCCTATGAACTCATAATGCATTAGAAAATCTTTTACACGATGTTCGAAATACGTTTTCCGTTTTGGAGAAAGTCTATTGTAAAAATGAAAATCATCAGCTAAAATTTGGCGCTCGCTTGGTCTTAATTTCTTAGTAAAAGGGTAGCAGTGCACATACAGTGGTTTATTAAAAAGAAACACATACGTTGGCTCAAGCACTCTGAAAATAAGAAGTACAAGGAAAAATGCTCCAAAAAGCACAAAGAAAAAAATTTGAAATACCATTTTACAGTACCGCTTTAAAATAAAAATGCTCCAAAATAATCTCAAGCAAACTTGATTTTTTGAAGCATTTTTAATTGTTTTTGTGACCGCGACAGGGTTCGAACCTGCAACACAAAGCACTCAATTAATGATTTTTAAACACTCCCTAAAAACAGTACAAACATAACCAAAAACCTCAATAAATTCAATGCTTTACAGGTTTATTTTAAAAATAAAATTACTAGAATGAAATTGAATGAATATTAATAAGAATGGCAATATGTTTGGCAAATGTTTGGCAACTTTTGTAAACCTCTTAAAAATTGAATATCTTTGAATTGTTCAATCGTTCAATTTTATACCATGGCATCAATTAAATTTAGGTTGCGAAGTAATGCAACCAAAAACGTTTCTATTAAGGTTTACGTTTCCCTAGGACGTAGTAATTTTTTAGAAGTTAGTACGGGGTTTACAACACACCCGAAAGACTGGAACACGCCCGAAAAAGACAACCCCAAAAAAGGCGATAACTTTCCTAAACAAAACAGCACCGAAAGCAAAGCACTTTTTAACAGCCTAAAAAAGTTAGAATCATTTTTATACAAAAGTATTAATACTGATTTAGCAAATAATGTGGTTATTGATACGTTTTGGCTAAATGCAAAAATCAATGAATGTTTTAATCGAGTTGTACTAAACGACACGGGTTTATTAATCAATCACACACAATACATAATTGATAATGCAAGCACCCGCACTGTAGGCCAAAATACGGGACTAAGCAAAGAAACTATAAAAAGCTACGTTTCATTTAAAAAAGTGGTTATAGAGTATCAAAAAGCAATCAAAAAGCAAATTCAATTCACTGATTTGACCGCCCCATTTATTGAAAAATTCAAAATTTGGATGCTGACTAAAAAAAAGTATGCAAAAAACACCGCTGGGCGTAAACTTCAAATGCTGAAAACAATTTGTATTGATGCTGAAAAAAACCACGAAATACCCGTAACGCCTTACTCAAAGGTTATTCAACATTTTGGCGAAAGCAACAAAGACAGATACATTCAAACATTATCATTTGAGGAATTAGATAAAATTAAAAATGTAGACCTTTCAAATACGGAATACCTCAACAATTTTAAAAAACAAAATCCTGATCTTACAAAGGGTTTGCTTATAACACCTGAAGCACTAGACAACGCTCGCAAATGGATTTTGCTTGGTTGTGAAATTGGCCAGCGTGGTGGGGATTTACTGAATATCACAAATGAAAACATACGCTACAAAGTCCAAACTATTTATATTGACATCATACAGCAGAAAACAAATAAAAGTGTAACCATTGGCATTATTGCGCCCCATGTGATTGATATAATAGAAAACCATTTACCCACGGCAGTACCACACCAAAAACTAAACGATTATGTAAAAGTAGTTTGCAAACTTGCTGGAATTGTTGAGGTTGTAAAAGGCGCAAAGTTAAACACCGAAACCAACCGAAAAGAACTAAGCACGTACCCAAAATACGAACTAATTACAACGCACTGTTTCAGACGTTCGTTTGCCACAAACTACTACAAAAAAATACCTACGGCCGTATTAATAGGCATAACAGGCCACAGCAAAGAAAGTTTGTTTTTGACCTACATAAACCAACGAGAGGACAAAGACAGCAACGCAGATTTGTTTATGAAGTTTTACAGCGACCTACACAAAGACAAAACACCCGAAATGAAAGTAGTACTTAACACAGGAACAATTTAAAATGGATCGATTAGAAATAAAGAAAGGAATATTTCAGGACGATATTAGGCGCCATATTAGAATTCACATTCAAATTCAATACGAACTAGGATTTGAAAGTTTCTTACAGGCTAATTATTTAGCCGATGAAATTTTTTATATCAATTACATTGATAAGCATCAAAAAGAGATAATTGCCGAATATGAAAAAATCGTAAACTTTCACGATATAAGCGAGGGCGAAAAAATCACACCTGATAAAGAAGACCAATGGTATGAAGAAAAAACTACACGTGACCATTATTGGTATTACAAAGAATATCAATCTTTTTTAAAAGAACGGCTTGCCGAATTAGAAAAAATTAAGGAACTTAAGGAAAGAAAAAAACCTGATTTAAACATCACTAAACTGATTGATGATTTTGAAATTTTTAGTAAAAATTTTGAAAATGAAATCAAGATACTTTTTAACGACAAAATTTCAAAAAAAGAAAAACTGGATATTTATTTTAAAGATCACTTACCAATGTATCTAAAAAGAATTAATGGAATAGTTTCACAGATCGAACTAAT
>NZ_JBWJVK010000092.1:0-2702 GCF_056428945.1 Flavobacterium sp. GNP010
ATCTGTTTAAATAACACGCGTTGCAAACGCTTTATTTTCGGTCTTTAAGTAAGTAGGTACTCGTTGCAAACGATTACGAGAGGGGGTAGCAATAAAAACAATATGATTTATAAACATTAATAAAATCAACTGCATTGTCAACTAAAAAAAACCTCATAATCAAAAGATTATGAGGTTTTTTGTGGACTGAGCGGGATCACAATCGAACACCTAATTCCGATATTAACATTTTTTGAGAGCTTGAAATTATGATTTTAAATATTAAGTCTAAAGCCAAAAAAAATGATTCGTTAAGCTTTTTTTCTTGTACAGAATGAGGCTCCAATGCCGTTATAAATTCCCAGTATTTAATGAGCTTTCGGTATGTTTTTTAAGAACTATACTCAACATTAGGTTTACTTTCAAAGTTTTGATTTATATCAATATAATTGTAAGGAATTAGTATTTAATTGAATAAAGTTCTCAATTGTTTTATTTATTGGCACTGCTATTCAAAAGCCTAAAATAAAAAGATCCTGAAAATCCCATATTTTTGATTTTGCGAAACTATAAATACTTTATAGTACTCTTCAGACGAAACAAAAATACCAAAAAATCATGTATTTGACATATTATTAACCTAGTTCCTCGACGGATGATCGAATCTAAATTAGTCTGGATATATTGTCAGATTTTTTTGGAGGTTAGCATATTTATGTTGTAAAATCACCTCCTAAAGTAGAACAATATTGAATGGTAGTGCTTTTTATAAATTGTTGATAACAAATAATTTTTAACTGCAGTAATGCAGTCAAGGAGAAAACAGATCAATTTTAAAAAGAAATTTTCTATTAAATAAATTACTATTTATAAAAACATTATTATTTTTTGAATTAAAGAACTTACATTTGCAACCGTTAAAGTTTTATTAAATATTAGGAAAATCTCTTAATGAAAGTTTTTTTCATAAAAATATTTAATTAAAGATTGATAAATATAAAATTCTTGAAATGATTTTTCTCTATAAGTCACAAAAATTGTTCTCAAAACGAATAACTAAATGGTAACTGTTATTAAAAGTAGTTTTTGTTGATCATTAACGTTATTAAAATTAAAGCATAAAAAAATTTGACCACAAAATTAAAAAAAAAGGCTTCAAACCATTAAAATATACCGAACTTGAAAAAAATTACTTTACAAAAAAATATTTTTACATTTTGTATATCCCTTCTTTTTGTTAGTTTCAATTCTTACGCAAAAGTACATAATGATACAATATTAAAAAGTCAAAATAAAAATTCTATCTATTCTAATTTTAATTTGACTAAAAAACATACTCCTGAAGTAGCTTCTGTTTTTCATTACAATCAACAAACAAGTGAGTTTACAAAAGACTTTTTAGATCATAATTTTCCTCTTTCACAAGAGACTCAAAAAGATTTAGAACTTGCAAAAGCTACTATAGAAAAAATAGAAAAAAATAGCAGTTTAACGGATTTTTTAGAGCCTAAAAAACTTTCGATGTTACCAATAGGCATAAAAAAAACCATTGGAGGCATTCAATACATGTTAGGGATAAGCAAGGCCACATTTAAAGCTGAATATACTGAGTTAACAGCTTTTGTACGAATTATAATTCCTCAAAAAGATGCTAACGGGCAGTCAAAACAATTGTTTTTTGGTGCTAACAACATAAAGTTATCACACAAGGGTGGATTAGTTGGCGATACGAATCTAGCCTTACTTGGTGACGTTCCTATCAAAATTAATGGTGAAAATCTTTTATTGATTTTAAAGGGAGGTATGAATATGGCAACTGGAGAAGTTGATAAAAAGACATATGTCACCATTGATTGCAATGGTTTTAAAGAACTAGGAATTACTGCCGATTTAAATTTTTCCAGAAATCTAATTGTCCCAGTTAATGACAAATTTATTGCTGAAGATAAGACAGCACATGTTACTACTAATTTCAAAACTGTTGTGTCAAATTGGAATGATATTTTGGTAGAAATATCTATGCCAAAATTTGAGTTGGCTTCAAAAAAAGGTTTTTGTTTCGAACTCAATAATGCAGTACTAGATTTGAGCGATTTAAGAAATTCTAAAAATGTAAACTGGCCTGTTAATTATGAATCCAAATATTTAATACCAGGAAATGAAAATTTATGGCGGGGAATATATGTAAAAACGCTTAATGTTGTGTTACCTGAGGAATTCAAAAAAAAGAATAGTAAGGCTAGGATACATTTTAACGCAAAAGATCTACTAATTGACCGTATGGGGGTTTCAGGACATTTTTTAGGAACTAATTTAATTAGCCTAGATGAAGGTGATGCCTCTGGGTGGGAAATGTCTTTAGACTCACTCGATGTTAAAATTGCTGCAAATTCATTGGTGTCAGCTAATTTTAATGGCGAAATTCTTTTACCTGTATCTGATACATCATCTACTTGTAGCCAAGGAAAAAGATCTGAGTTAAAATACAAGGGTAGCATAGATCCAATAAAAGATGAATATATTCTTAATGCACAAGTTACTAATGATATATGCTTTCAGGCCTTCAAAGCAACTGCAACAATTAAGGAAAATTCATATGTTGAACTAAAAGTAAAAGACGGTAAATTTTTTCCAAAAGCTGTTTTATTCGGGACGTTGTCATTGCAAGCGAGTAATAAATCGGTTAGTACTACACAAACAGAAGTAAACACACAAAGTAAGGA
>NZ_JBWJVK010000093.1:0-2624 GCF_056428945.1 Flavobacterium sp. GNP010
GCACTTGACCATGATGTTCTCCAAGTATTAACAGGGACATTGGTATATGCATCGCTAAACATAGAAATCACTTTAGAGGCTGCTACTGTTGGAGTTGGTGCTGCTGTTACAGATGCGGCTTGATTGTAAAAAAATACATTATCAACATAAACCGTTGTATTACCAAAAGGAGCTCCTACAAAAATTAACTGTGCAATATGACCGCGTGTCGTCAATCCTGTGAAATCGCTTAACGGAATATCTAAACTCACCCATTTTTCTTTAGCTGGATTAGCAATAGTTATTTCATGCTCTTTGTCATCACCTCCCCCAAAAACACCATTTGCACCAAAATCGACTAGCTTAACTTTAAATTCTGTAAAATCAGCAGACCAAATATCAGTGTGGAAGAAAGTCATTGCCGAAGCATTGATTGGTGTTGTAGTAGCTTCGATACCTACAAATCCCAAAGCACTATATTTTTTTGTTTTGTTGCCACTAATGTCGATATCTTCTAAAGTTGCTTGTGACCAAGAAGTTCTCCATGTGTCTACTGCGACATTTGTATAGGTATCGCTGAACATAGAAATTACATTAGCAGAAGGAATTGTTGGTACTGGTGCAGCAAAAAGATTGGTCACAGTTACTGCCTCAATTTTTTGACTTGTTGCAACTCCACCACTTAAGGCGACAACTTTAACCTGATAAGTTCCAGCTCTAGCGTAGGTGTGTGTTACCACTTCGCCTTCCATAAAATTTACGGGAACTTCATTTGCAACATCACCAAAATATACTTGAAAAAAAGTCTCCAAGTCCGCTTTTGCCGTTACGTTGATGGCAAGATTACTGCCAATAGTTATTGTAGTTTGTAAATTTTTAGGTGCCAAAAAAGAAACCATTACCTCTTGCATGGTCTCTGTTTTTTTCCCATTAATCGTGATACCTACAATCTTTGCTTGAAATTTACCTTCTTTGTATTTATGAGATACTGTTCCTCCCGGATTTACAAATCCAGGTGCAGCAGTTCCATCACCATAATAAATTTCAAATTGAGTAACTCCCTCTCCTTTTGGCAAAAAAGTAACATTTCCTGAATTATCTTGTGTAATAGTGGTAAGAGCAGATATATTTGATGGTGCATCTATTCCATCTAAATCCACGTCATTATTCTCTTCTGAACAGCCAAAAAATAGCGCTATTAAAGAAATGCTTAGTATTAATTTTAACTTTTTCATATATAAATAATATTAGTTTTTAATATCCGGGATTTTGTGTCCAATTACCGCCTGCAAATTGAATTTCCTCAATAGGAATAGGAAATAATTCATTCTTTGCTGCTTTAAAACCCGTAATTTCTTGTGCGGCCTTCCCAGTACGAACTAGGTCAAAGAAACGATGTCCTTCGCCTGCTAATTCTACTCTACGTTCGGCTAAAATAAAATCAGTTAAAGCAGCACCAGAAACTGAAATATCATGATTCAAATCTCCAAAAGCTCGTCGACGCACTTGATTTAAGTAGCCTCTTGCTTTTGCATCGTCAATTCCGCCGCGATTATTTGCTTCGGCAGCCATCAATAGTACATCAGCGTAACGAATGGCTCTGTAATTATTAGGATTGGTTAAGTTTAAATCTCCTTGCGCTTCGATACGCCTTTTTCTTGGAATGTATTTTCGATTAAAAAAGCCTGTATGTTCGTATCCCTTGCCAAAAGTTGCTCCAGATGAAGTAGCCCATGCCTCTATGTCTAAAATCGCTACTGCTTTTCTTCGATCTCCTGCTTCAAAAGCATTAACAATTTTTAGAGTTGGTACGTTAAAACTAAAACCCGAGGTAAAAAGATCTCCAGAATAGTTCCTTGGTCCGCTAAAACCAACAGCTACATTACCTTCACTACATTGAAGACAAGTAAAACCTGCTCCTTCTACATCAGTATATTGCACTTCAAACACTGATTCTACTCCATTTTCACCTTCATTTTCAAAAATAGAATTGTAATCTGTTACTAAAGAGTAAGGAGATGCCGCAAATAAACGGTCAAAAGTTGTTGCCGCTGGTGCAAATTTATTTTGGTATAAATAAGCCTTTCCAAGTAAGGCTAGCGCAGCGCCTTTTGTAGCTCTACCTTTTTGTGCAGCTGTAGCTGCTAAATTGTCTGCAGCAAAAATTAAGTCTGCTTCAATAGAAGCGTATACTCCTGCAACCGAGGATCGTGGAATTTTTTTCTCATCACCAGGACTAAACCTTGCATCGCCTTTCATAGGAATGCCACCAAACCATTTCACTAATTCAAAATGATAATATGCTCTAAGAAAACGCGCCTCCGCTATAACCTGATTTTTTCCTTGAAAGTCAGTCTTATCTTTAAATTCTAGTATGTAATTTGCTCTTTGAACACCAGCAAACATCCAGTCCCATAAATTTTTTAAATTACTGTTTACAGGAGTATGAATCATTTTATCAACTTGTTGAAAACCGGGCACATCTGATTGGCTTTCACCACCTGCCAAAGTATTATCTGAGGCAATTTCTCCTAATAATGAATTAAGATATGTAGTTTGTAATAAATCATACGCTGCAATTAAAGCATTGTCATAATCTGATTTTGAATTAAAATAATTCTCAGAGTCAATAGAATATTCTATTG
>NZ_JBWJVK010000094.1:0-2572 GCF_056428945.1 Flavobacterium sp. GNP010
ATGTTCCTGCTGGAGCAACTACTGGAACGGTATCGGTACAAACAACTGTGGATGCTATTGATGAAGTAGATGAAACATTCAACATTGCTAATGGAACAGTAAGTACTACTGGTACTATTTTAGATGATAACAATCCCCCTACTGTGGCAACGATCACTCCTGCTTCGGCTACTGAAGGATCTGATGTGGTATTCAACTTTACCTTGAGCAACCCTTCTGATAAAGTGACCACGTATACCTTTGTTTTAACCAATGGTACTGCAGGAAGTGCGGATTACACTACTACAAATGTTACCGTAAATGTTCCTGCTGGAGCAACTACTGGAACGGTATCGGTACAAACAACTGTGGATGCTATTGATGAAGTAGATGAAACATTCAACATTGCTAATGGAACGGTAAGTACTACTGGTACTATTTTAGATGATGATGTTTCTCCTACTATTAATGCAGATGCAGATACCTATTCAGAAATTAATTGTACTTCATTTGGGGTAGTTGGTAATGTTCTGACTAACGATACTTTAAACGGTAACCCAGTGAAACATGAAGACGTAAATATTTCATTAGTTTCAGGCTCGAACCCAAACATTTCGTTAGACAATTTTGGGAATGTAACAGTTCAAAGCGGAATTTCGGGTGGTTCATATGTTTTAACATATCAAATATGTCAAAAACAAAACCCAACCACCTGTCATACAGCTACAATAACAATAAATGTTACAGATACTACAGCGCCAACCATTGCACAATTACCAGCTGCTTCTGCAATAACTTGTAGTTCAACACCAAGTTTTACACAAGCAATAGCAACTGATACGTGTGGGCCTGTAAACTTGACATTCGTTGATGTGAAAGTACAAGGAAGTTGCATAGGATCTTACACCATAACAAGAACATGGACAGCAACTGATTCATCTGGAAATAAAGCTACTGCTTCACAAGTTATTAATGTTAGCGATACAGTTGGTCCAACTACTAACACAGCTTATTCAGCGATACTTAACGTGAATTGTGATGCAATTCCAGCTAGGCCAGAACTTGTATTTGTGGATAATTGTTCAACTGTCTCTACTCCTATTTTTACAGAGAATATCATTAACAGAACTGACAGTTCTTATTCAATAGTTAGAAAATGGTTGGTATCTGACACTTGTGGAAATCCTTCTGAGTTTACTCAAATTGTAAATGTTAGTATCGTCAATAGTGTTGTACCTATCAGCAGTTTTATTTGCAATGATGGAGAAACGACAACAACTGATTTGAATAATTTATTACCAACGGGAACTCCTACTAACGGAACTTGGGTAGATGTGAACAATTCAAATGCTCTACAGGGCAGTATGCTTAACGCTGTTGGACTTTCAGTAAGAGATTACATTTTTGAATATAACGTTAATGATGCTACTTGTCCTAGAACAATTAGAATAACTATGACTGTAAATACAGGGTGTGGAATTGTATTAGCTTGTGGAACGATAGTGGTGCACAACGCATTCTCTCCAAATGGTGATGGAATTAATGAAAAATTCGTAATCGATAATATTGATGATACCGTTTGTTATCCAGATAATACAGTTGAGATTTATAACCGATGGGGCGTATTAGTATATGAAACTAAAGGATATAATAATACGAGTAATGCTTTTGAAGGTATTTCTGCTGGTAGATCTACTATTCAACAATCTGCTGGATTACCAACTGGAACATATTTTTACATCTTGAGTTATACATCTCTTGACGGTACAGGGAAAACTATAACCAACAAAAAAGACGGATATTTATACTTATCCAAATAAATAATCTAATACCTGAGGATTTTTTATCCTCAGGTATTTTATAATTAAAAAACTATTTCATCTTATAAAATCCAATTGAACTTTATCAAATCGAACTAAAGTATTACTCTCTTAAAAGTCGATAGCTAATTCGAGATAATAAATATCTACTATGAAAACAAAATTATTTTCTTTCGTTTTGATGTTTACAGCCTTTGTAAATTATGCACAACAAGATGCCCAATTTACTCAATACATGTACAACACCATCAATATTAATCCTGCCTATGCGGGATCCAGAGGCGCTTTCAGTATTTTTGCGCTACACCGTACACAATGGGTTGGACTAGATGGAGCTCCTGTTACCAATGTTGCCTCTGTCAATACTCCATTAAACGAAAGTAATTTAGGTTTAGGAGTGACTATAATTAATGATAAAATTGGACCTACTACAGAGAATACAATTTCTACTGATGTATCCTACACGGTTCCTACTTCTGAAACTTTTAAGCTCTCTTTTGGAATTAAAGCTACTGCTAACTTGTTTAATTTAGATATTAACAAATTGAATCCAGCTCAAGCTGACCCAAGCATACGAGATTTCAATAATAAATTTACCCCTAATATTGGAGCCGGAGTTTATTGGCATTCTGATAAGGCATATATCGGATTTTCAATTCCTAATTTTATAGAAAGCAAACGCTATGACGACAATGAAGTTGCTATTTTTAAAGAAAAGATTAATTACTATTTAATTGCAGGTTACGCATTTGATATGAATGAATCTATTAAAT
>NZ_JBWJVK010000095.1:0-2547 GCF_056428945.1 Flavobacterium sp. GNP010
GTGGAGAATAACGGAGTCGAACCGTTGACCTCCTGCGTGCAAGGCAGGCGCTCTAGCCAGCTGAGCTAATCCCCCAATCTTTTTTAATTATGAATTGTGAATTATGAATTATGAAATGCTTTCATAACCTCTCAACTCTAGAATTTCTTCTTTTCTTTAAGTCTAAAATAGTTGTCTCGGACAGACTCGAACTGTCGACCCCTACATTATCAGTGTAGTACTCTAACCAGCTGAGCTACGAGACACTCTTATTCTTAAATGGTATTCTTTTTTTTAAATTAACAGCAAGAGTAATAAAATGTTGACCTTTGTTTCCTTCTCGAACTTTCGTCTTCTTTCCCTAGCGTGCGTTTCTTAAATAGAAAGTCATAAGTATTAAGTAGTAAAACTTAATCCTTACTCCTTAAAACTTCATACTTAGCTAACACTAAGGCTCTAGAAAGGAGGTGTTCCAGCCGCACCTTCCGGTACGGCTACCTTGTTACGACTTAGCCCTAGTTACCAGTTTTACCCTAGGCAGCTCCTTGCGGTCACCGACTTCAGGCACCCCCAGCTTCCATGGCTTGACGGGCGGTGTGTACAAGGCCCGGGAACGTATTCACCGGATCATGGCTGATATCCGATTACTAGCGATTCCAGCTTCACGGAGTCGAGTTGCAGACTCCGATCCGAACTGTGACCGGTTTTGTAGATTCGCTCCTGGTCACCCAGTGGCTGCTCTCTGTACCGGCCATTGTAGCACGTGTGTAGCCCAAGGCGTAAGGGCCGTGATGATTTGACGTCATCCCCACCTTCCTCTCAGTTTGCACTGGCAGTCTCGTTAGAGTTCCCGACATGACTCGCTGGCAACTAACAACAGGGGTTGCGCTCGTTATAGGACTTAACCTGACACCTCACGGCACGAGCTGACGACAACCATGCAGCACCTTGTAAATTGTCTTGCGAAAAGTCTGTTTCCAAACCGGTCAATCTACATTTAAGCCTTGGTAAGGTTCCTCGCGTATCATCGAATTAAACCACATGCTCCACCGCTTGTGCGGGCCCCCGTCAATTCCTTTGAGTTTCATTCTTGCGAACGTACTCCCCAGGTGGGATACTTATCACTTTCGCTTAGCCACTGAGATTGCTCCCAACAGCTAGTATCCATCGTTTACGGCGTGGACTACCAGGGTATCTAATCCTGTTCGCTACCCACGCTTTCGTCCATCAGCGTCAATCCATTAGTAGTAACCTGCCTTCGCAATTGGTATTCCATGTAATCTCTAAGCATTTCACCGCTACACTACATATTCTAGTTACTTCCTAATAATTCAAGTTTAGCAGTATCAATGGCCGTTCCACCGTTGAGCGATGGGCTTTCACCACTGACTTACTAAACCGCCTACGGACCCTTTAAACCCAATGATTCCGGATAACGCTTGGATCCTCCGTATTACCGCGGCTGCTGGCACGGAGTTAGCCGATCCTTATTCTCACAGTACCGTCAAGCTACTTCACGAAGTAGTGTTTCTTCCTGTGCAAAAGCAGTTTACAATCCATAGGACCGTCATCCTGCACGCGGCATGGCTGGATCAGGCTTGCGCCCATTGTCCAATATTCCTCACTGCTGCCTCCCGTAGGAGTCTGGTCCGTGTCTCAGTACCAGTGTGGGGGATCTCCCTCTCAGGACCCCTACCCATCGTTGCCTTGGTAAGCCGTTACCTTACCAACTAGCTAATGGGACGCATGCTCATCTTTCACCGTTGTGACTTTAATATCATGTTGATGCCAACTCGATATACTATGAGGTATTAATCCAAATTTCTCTGGGCTATCCCTTTGTGAAAGGTAGATTGCATACGCGTTACGCACCCGTGCGCCGGTCTCTAGTTCCGAAGAACTATACCCCTCGACTTGCATGTGTTAAGCCTGCCGCTAGCGTTCATCCTGAGCCAGGATCAAACTCTTCATCGTATATTGTTTGCTCGATTGCTCAAGCTATTGTTATTCGACTCAGTTCTAGTGGTTTTTTCAAATCTCTCGATTCTATTACTCTTATTCTTTTGTTTTAAGATTTCTCTTAAAACGGCTGTCAATTCAATATGTCTAGGAACGTATTCTTCTTGTTTTTTAACTGAATTTATTTCAGTTTCCAACTCCTTGTTAACACTTGTTAAAGTGTTTCTCGAAGCGGGTGCAAAAGTAGAACTCTTTTTCGTTTCTCGCAAATGTTTTTTGAAGTTTTTTTAAAAACTTTCGTTTCGTTTTTCTTCAACTAAAATAAGGCCTAAACCCCATTCCCACTCACTCAAAATTTCTAAGAACTTACTCCCTTTCGGGGCAGCAAAAGTAAAACTTATTTTCCGCTCTGGCAAATCTTTTTTCGAATTTTATTCCGATTTTTTTAATCTGCTTTTCAGTATTTAAATATGAACTTCTGCGCTGTTGCGGGTGCAAAAGTACCACCTTTATTCACTTCTACAAGCTTTTTATTTACTTTTTTTTGCCTTTTTCTTAACTTATGTTTTAAATCGCTGTAAACGTGAATTTTGTAAGTAATTTTTTTTT
>NZ_JBWJVK010000096.1:0-2545 GCF_056428945.1 Flavobacterium sp. GNP010
CTGTTACAAATATCAGCAAAGTAAGCGGTGCTTTTGTAGCGTCTGAATCTTGTGCGAATGCTGGAACGTACACCAACACTTGGACTGTAGCTGATGATTGTGGAAATACTTCTGAAGTCTTTACTCAAATCATTACCATTCAAGATACAACAGCGCCTGCGTGGTCAACCGCTGCTACTGCTTTAAATACGACTGTTGAATGTAGTAATGCTGAAGCATTAGCCACAGCTCAAGCAACTTTCCCTATTGCTACTGATTTATGTGATGCTACTGTTACAAATATTAGCAAAATAAGCGGTGCTTTTGTAGCGTCTGAATCTTGTGTGAATGCAGGAACTTATACCAACACTTGGACTGTAGCAGATGATTGTGGAAATACTTCTAAAGTCTTTACTCAAATCATTACCATTCAAGATACAACAGCGCCTACTTGGTCAACCGCTGCTACTGCTTTAAACACTACTTTAGAATGCAGTAATGCTGAAGCATTAACCACAGCTCAAACAGCTTTCCCCATTGCTACTGATTTATGTGATTCTAATGTTACAAATATCAGCAAAGTAAGCGGTGCTTTTGTAGCCTTTGAATCTTGTGCGAATGCAGGAACTTATACTAACACTTGGACTGTAGCTGATGATTGTGGAAATACTTCTGAAGTCTTTACTCAAATCATTACCATTCAAGATACAACAGCGCCTGTTATTACTCCTTTACCTGCTGTTTCAACTATCTCTTGTGCTGCAATTTTAGAGTTTGCAGTGGCAACTGCAACTGATAATTGTGGTGCAGATGTAAAATTGACTTCTGTTGATGTGACTACTCGCGGGGATTGTACTGGCTCCTATTCAGTTAACAGAACTTGGACGGCTACTGATACTTGCGGAAATAAAACAACAGCGACTCAAACGATTAATGTGATAGATAAAACAGGACCAACTACCAACACTGCTTTTACAACACCTCTTAATGTAAATTGTGATGCAATTCCAGCTAAACCTGATCTTATATTTGTAGATAATTGTTCAACTGTCTCTACTCCTATTTTTACTGAAAACATCATAAACCGAACAGATAACTCGTATTCTATTGTTAGAAAATGGTTGGTGTCTGACACTTGTGGAAATACTTCTGATTTTACTCAAATTATCAATGTCACTATTGCCAATAGCAACGTTTTAATAAACAACGCGATCTGTAATGATGGGAATTCTACAACAACCAATTTGAATAATTTATTACCTGCCGGAATTTCTATTAATAGTGGAACTTGGATCGATATTAATAGTTCAGGTGGTTTACTAGGAAACGTATTTAACGCTGTTGGGCTTCCAATAGGAGATTACAATTTTGAATATAAAGTAAGTGATACCACTTGTCCACGTACAATTAGAGTAATTATGACAGTAAATACTGGTTGTGGAGGAATTGTATTGTCTTGTGGATCTGTAGTAGTTCACAACGCATTCTCTCCAAATGGTGATGGAATTAATGAAAAATTCGTAATCGATAATATTGATGATACCGTTTGTTATCCAGATAATACAGTTGAGATTTATAACCGATGGGGCGTATTAGTATATGAAACTAAAGGATATAATAATACGAGTAATGCTTTTGAAGGTATTTCTGCTGGTAGATCTACTATTCAACAATCTTCAGGTGTGCCTTCAGGAACTTATTTTTATATATTAAACTACACCTCAGTTGACACTAATGGAAAAATTATAACCAACAAAAAAGACGGATATTTATACTTAACCAAATAAACAACCTAATACCTGAGGAAAAAAAATCCTCAGGTATTTTTAAAATTCTATCTTTAGCACGTTTAATGAAAAATAATCCTACAGAAATTTAACAAATAGTCAAGCTGGATTACTTTGAAAGAAATCTCTAGCTTATCCAAAACAATAAATATCTACTATGAAAACAAAATTATTTTCTTTCGTTTTGATGTTTACAGCCTTTGTAAATTATGCACAACAAGATGCCCAATTTACTCAATACATGTACAACACCATCAATATTAATCCTGCCTATGCGGGATCCAGAGGCGCTTTCAGTATTTTTGCGCTACACCGTACACAATGGGTTGGACTAGATGGAGCTCCTGTTACCAATGTTGCCTCTGTCAATACTCCATTAAACGAAAGTAATTTAGGTTTAGGAGTGACTATAATTAATGATAAAATTGGACCTACTACAGAGAATACAATTTCTACTGATGTGTCCTACACGGTTCCTACTTCTGAAACTTTTAAGCTCTCTTTTGGAATTAAAGCAACTGCTAACTTGTTTAATTTGGATATTAACAAATTGAATCCAGCTCAAGCTGATCCAAGTATACGAGATTTCAATAATAAATTTACCCCTAATATTGGAGCTGGAGTTTATTGGCATTCTGATAAGGCGTATATCGGATTTTCAATTCCTAATTTTATAGAAAGCAAGCGCTATGACGACAATGAAGTTGCTATTTTTAAAGAAAAAATTAATTACTATTTAATTGCAGGTTACGCATTTGATATGAATGAATCTATTAAAT
>NZ_JBWJVK010000097.1:0-2466 GCF_056428945.1 Flavobacterium sp. GNP010
TTTTGATTTTCAGGCTTGATCTTTTGTTTCTTTTGCATCAAGGCAAAAGAAAAAACGTTCTTCAATGATACTATATCATAAAATACAACCTACTTACTAATATTTTTATTTTTTTTTTGATCTAGCAAAAAAGAAAAGAACATCTTTACATACACAAAACGACTTCGCTCCCCACTTCTTTTAACCGCCCTTAAATAAAAAGCATATAAAACAACGACAAAGTAAAGTGGCAGCAGTCCGCGAGTTGAGGACGAAGGACGAACGGCTCGGGCCGCGGAATGTTTGAAATTAAAAGGAGGACTGCCAGTGGCAGTCAGGTAAATAAATACAACCGTTTTTACGCTTTTGATTTTCAGGCTTGATCTTTTGTTTCTTTTGCATCAAGGCAAAAGAAAAAACGTTCTTCAATGATACTTTATCATAAAAATACAATCAGCCTATAAATATTTTTTGTTTCTTTTTTGATCTAGCAAAAATGAATAAAAAGTTCTTCAGTAACCCACAACTCACCATTCACTTTTCACTTTTCACTTTTCACTACTAACTATTCACTACTAACTACTCACTATTCACTACTCACTTTTTACAATCCAGTACTCTTTCCATTAAAAAGCTTGGCACATAACAACGTAGTTGTATTATTTCTTGTTGGCAAAATTTTCAATGTATTATAAATCCGACTACAAAATTTAACATGTATAAAAGCAAACCATAAATCTTTGTTTTCTAGCGGAGCGAGTACAAAAGGCAATGGACAAACACCAGCCTTCTTTTCTAATATAATTTCATTGCTGTAAACCGTTTCATAAGCATCATTTACACAATTCCAGTTTGTCATTGCTATTTGGAGATGTACCTGAGTGGCTTCAATAGGCCAGTCGATATGTTGCAAGGGATTAATTGTTTTAATACTAATCGCTCTCTTTTTCCAATTAAAAGCAATCTTCCTTTTTAAAACAGTTCCTAATGGTCTGGCTTTGTTCCCTTCAAACCCTGTAAAAAAACCCAAGGCTTCTTTGGTTTGCAATCCGGTTATTAATTGCCTGGAACCTCTGGGATGCAGTTGATCCTCCTTCATAATCGCGTGCAACAATTGATGACACCTTCCGGCTATCGAACCATCTTTTGCATCATCATAAAAGGCTTTAACCAGCTGCCGAAAAACACGCCCTTTTTTGGAACAAATTCCAAAATCTTTGCTATGCAGCTTCATAGGGGTAAAAACAGGATTCTCTTTAAAATTTTTTTTAGTGTTGCCTGTTTTTCCTTTTTCCCGAACTATATTTCCGTCAGCGGTGATATAAAAATTCAAATCATCAAGTGTCCCCACAATTTGAACAGGACCAAAAGCTTTTGCCATATCTTTTCCTTTAAAAATAAGAATTATATCCATTACTTTTAACTAAATTTTCAATACAATTTAATGCGTTTTAAAGCATTTTGGAGCATTATTATAAAACTTCTCACTATTCACTAATCACTAAACACTTCTCACAATTCACTTCTCACAATTCACAATTCACAACTCACTCCTCACTCCTCACTATCTAAAACTCCCAATCGATAGCATTAAAACTAGGCAATAGCATATCCTTTTCAGAAACAATAACTTCATCAGGACGCAACTGCCAGTCAATATCCAAAGTAGGATCATCAAATCGGATGCCGCCTTCGCTCTCTTTATTGTAATATTGATCACATTTGTATAGCACCACAGCAGTTTCGCTAAGTACTGAAAAACCATGGGCAAATCCTTGTGGAACGAGCAACTGTTTTTTATTCTCAGCCGATAACAAAACAGAAAAATGCTTCCCAAAGGTGGGCGAATCTTTACGTAAATCAATTGCTACGTCTAAGATCTCTCCTTGTAGCACCCGTACGAGTTTGGCTTGAGCAAAAGGAGGATTTTGATAATGCAACCCTCTCAATGTCCCTTTTTGTGAAAAAGATTGATTGTCTTGAATGAAAGTATAGTGTAATCCGTTTTGATGGAATTTTTCCTGATTAAAGGCTTCAAAGAAATAACCACGCGCATCATTAAAAACGGTCGGTGTAATAAGTATTAAATCTTGAATGGCTGTTTTTTCAATGGTCATTATCTAGTTATAATTTTTTATAAATACAAAAACAAACTCCTTGCTTTTAAAGAATATGCCAACAAAGATAGACCAATAAACAGTAAATTGGTACAGAACCTAAGTTTTAAAAACTGGCTAACTCTTGAATTTAGATTGTTTTTTTTTTGGATAACTTTACTCTTATCACGGCATTTAATTCGATAGAATGAAGCAAATTAATAGCTATTTTCGATCCTTCAAAGCACTGAACTAACCTTCCGAAAAAAAACTAACTCCAAAAAAAACACCAATTAAATTAACACGATCTAATCCGCGAGACTATGAGGAATTTGTTTGTCTTGTCCTGAATAACCGATACAGATTATTAGATAAAAATATTTAATTAAAC
>NZ_JBWJVK010000098.1:0-2329 GCF_056428945.1 Flavobacterium sp. GNP010
CATATTAGTAGAATCCTTTTAAATCCTACTAATCCTAATGAAATTGTAGTAGGCGTAGTAGGGCATTTGTATTCAAAAAATGAGGAACGTGGTATTTACAGAACTACTGATGGCGGTAAATCGTGGAATAAAACATTATTCTTAGACAACGAAACTGGGATTATAGACGTGGCTGTTTCGCCAAAAAATTTCAATATTCAATATGCAGCGGCTTGGAGTAAAGATAGGAAAGCTTGGGATTTTAAAGGTAGTGGTGCTGCATCTGGCATTTATAAAAGTGAAGATGCGGGCGTAACTTGGAAGCTTTTTTCGACTGCTGATAGCGGATTTCCCACTGGTGAAGGCGTTGGGCGAATTGGTTTAGCGGTTTATGATGACACTACAGTTTATGCTATTTTAGACAATCAATTTAAAAGACCTCTTGATACTAAAAAAAGTAGTGCCTTAACAACTGCTTTTGCTGTGCCGGGTGACGAATTCTTACAGTTGCCTAATAAAAGTTTGAACTCTATTTTAAAGAACTTTGGTTTAACTGAAAAGTACCGCGCCGAAAATATTAAACATTGGGTACAAAACGGATATTTGCAACCTAATGAGGCAGGAAAGTTGGTTTTGGAATCCATTAGCAGTTTAGCCGATGCCGAAGTAATTGGGGCAGAAGTTTATAAAACTACTAACGGAGGCACGAAGTGGACCAAAACACATACCGGATTTATAGACGATTTCTTCTATTCCTACGGGTATTATTTCAGTTCAATTTCTGTAGATCCAAGTAATGCAGATAAAATTTATTTATCAGGAGTGCCAGTTATCAAATCAGATGATGGCGGAAAAACATTTAAATCAATTAGTGAAGAAAATGTGCATTCGGATCATCATATTGTTTGGGTGAATCCAAATAAATCTGGGCATTTGATTAATGGGAATGATGGTGGTTTGAATATTTCCTATGACGATGGAGCACACTGGTTCAAAGGCAATTCACATGGAGTAAGCCAGTTTTATGCAGTCAATGTAGATGAGCAAGAGCCTTACAATATTTACGGTGGTATGCAAGATAATGGCGTTTGGATAGGACCGAGCAACTATAAATTTTCCTCTGATTGGCTCCAAGATGGGAAGTATCCTTATGAAAATTTAATGGGTGGTGACGGAATGCAAATTCAAATTGATAAGCGCAATCCAAATATTGTTTTCACAGGTTTTCAGTTTGGAAATTATTACCGAATCGATCGTGCCACTAACAAACGCGAGTACGTTTCGCCAAAGCCGAAAAAAGATGAAAAACCATTCCGTTTCAATTGGCAAACACCTATTTTATTGTCTTCTCACAATCAAGATATTTTGTATATGGGATCCAATTTTTTACACCGTTCCATGAATCAAGGACAAACTTGGACAGCTATTTCACCTGATTTGACTAATGGAACTAAGGAAGGTAATGTTGCTTTTGGAACCATTGCCACAATAAGCGAAAGCCAATTGCAATTTGGTTTGCTGTACACTGGTAGTGACGATGGATTGATTTATGTTTCTAAAGATGGCGGTGTAAGTTGGAACAAAATCTCGACCAATTTACCGCAAAACTTATGGGCTTCAAGAGTAACGGCTTCTACACATAAAAAGGAGCGCGTATATGCTACCTTAAACGGATACCGAAATGATGATTTCACCAGCTACGTTTATATCTCCGATGATTATGGACAAACGTGGACCAGTATTGCGGGGAATGTGCCAGTAAGTCCAGTAAATGTTATTGCTGAAGACAATATAAATGAAAATATCTTGTATTTAGGAACAGATAACGGCTTGTATGTTTCTTTGAACAGAGGAAAAAGTTGGGAAGATTTTTCGAATGGTATGCCAAATGTAGCTGTCCATGATGTAGTGCTCCAAAAGAAAGCGAGAGACTTAGTAGTAGGAACACATGGTCGATCCATTTATAAAGTCAACGTGGATCAAATAGAGCAACTAACTGATAAAGTCTTAGCGGAAAATGTGCATATTTTTGAAATAAATAAAATCAAAAAATCAAAAGATTGGGGAAACAGTTGGAGTTCATGGGCCAAAGCTACTGATCCAAAAGCAACTATTTGGTTTTATTCCAATACTGATTCAGAAGTAGTACTTCAAGTGGAGAATAGTTTTAAAGAAGTAATTTTTTCTCAAAAAGTACAAGCAGTAAAAGGATTGAATAAATATGTGTATGACTTAGCGGTTCCAAAAGAGATTGCGGAAAAAGCAGTAGCGAAAGACAAAAAATTAAAATGGGAATCGGCAAAAAATGGAAAGTATTACCTTCCTGTTTCTATAAATAAAATCAGCATTC
>NZ_JBWJVK010000099.1:0-2306 GCF_056428945.1 Flavobacterium sp. GNP010
TCAAATGGAAGGATAGAAACATAAGATTTGTTATCTCTTTTCTTTTGGAAGAAAACAACTCCATCTACTCTTGCGTGTAGTGTGTGATCTTTACTGATGTAAACATTAGCACCTGGATTATGTTTTGAACCTCTTTGTCTTACGATGATGTTCCCAGCAATAGCAGCTTGACCACCAAAAATCTTTACGCCTAAACGTTTTGATTCTGATTCTCTACCATTCTTAGAACTACCGACACCTTTCTTGTGAGCCATGACGTATTAGTTTTATTTTGTTATTATTCTTTTGTGTCTTCTTTTTTAGCTTTAGCTACCTTTTTCTTAGGAGCTTCAACTTCTTCTGTAGTTGCTTCAACTGCTGCTTTTTTAGGAGCTGCTTTCTTTGCACCAACACCAGTAATACCTTCAATTACAATTTGAGTAAGATACTGTCTGTGACCGTTTCTCTTTTTGTATCCTTTTCTTCTTTTCTTTTTGAAAACGATAACTTTATCTCCTTTTAAGTGTTGTAACACTTTAGCTTCTACTGAAGCACCTTCTATAGCTGGGGCGCCTAAAGTGATAGTTCCGTTATCATCTAATAAAAGAACTTTGTCAAAAGAAACTTTTGAACCTTCTTCATTAGTCAAACGGTTAACATAAACCTTTAAGTCTTTGCTTACTTTGAATTGTTGCCCTGCTATCTCTACGATTGCATACATACTGAATTGTTTTAATAATTTTTAAGGTTGCAAATATACAATTAAATTTTTAACCTGCAATTGGTACTGCGAAAATTATTTTTTACTTGCTAAACACTTGATTTAGTTCACTTTTAAACCCTAGTGTTTGGCACTCAAATTGAACAGTTGTTAAAGTTGTATTCTGTTGCCGATTCGATGTAACAAAATAAATAGGAATACTACTAATACTCATATTAACAAAATTATTAACCTTATGAAAAATTCATTAATGGCTTTAGGTGCTGTGTTTATGCTAGGAGGAGTCGCTTCTGCGCAGAAAGTAGCTTTTGAGGAATACAAATTAGACAATGGCTTACATGTAATTTTACACAATGATCCATCAGCTCCTACTGTGATCACATCTGTGATGTACCATGTGGGTGCCAAAGACGAAAATCCCGAAAGAACTGGTTTTGCTCACTTTTTTGAACATTTATTATTTGAAGGAACTGAAAATATTAAACGCGGCGAATGGTTTAAAATTGTAACCGGTAATGGTGGTGTGAACAATGCCAATACTACCGATGACAGAACCTATTATTACGAAGTTTTCCCTTCAAATAACCTAGAATTAGGTTTATGGATGGAAGCTGAAAGAATGCTTCACCCAGTAATTAACCAAATTGGGGTTGATACACAAAATGAAGTGGTAAAAGAGGAAAAAAGATTGCGTGTTGACAACCAACCGTACGGAAACTTTTTAGCAGAAGTTAAAAAGAATATTTTTACAAAACACCCGTATCGCTGGGCAACTATTGGTTCTATGAGCCATCTAGACGCTGCAACTTTAGAAGAATTCCAAGCCTTTAACAAGAAATTTTACATTCCGAACAATGCTGTTTTAATTGTGGCTGGTGATTTCAAAAATGACCAAGCCAAGGAATGGATTCAAAAGTATTTTGGACCAATAAAAAAAGGAGCTGAAATTGTTAGATCTACATTTGTTGAAGAACCAATTACACAAACTATAAAAGCAAAATTTGAAGATGCTAACATTCAAATTCCGGCTATCGTTGCGGCATACAGAACGCCATCTATGAAAACTAGAGATGCTAGAGTATTGGATATGATTTCTTCTATTTTAAGCGATGGAAAAAGTTCAAGATTGTATAAAAAAATAGTTGACGATAAGAAAATGGCTTTACAAATTGGTGCTTTTAGCAACAATCAAGAGGACTACGGAAGCTACATAATTTACGGTTTGCCACAAGCACCAAACACCGCCGAGAGCATTCTTGCTGAAATTGATTTAGAAATTGTAAAACTACAAACAGAACTACTTTCTGAAAAAGATTTGCAAAAATTACAGAACAAATTCGAAAATCAATACGTGAATAGTAACGCAACTATCGATGGTATTGCTGATAACTTAGCAACCTACCATTTATTATATGGTGATGTTAATCTAATCAATACCGAAATTGAAATCTACCGATCTATTTCTCGTGAGGAAATTAGAGATGTTGCTAAGAAATATTTAAATCCAAATCAAAGATTAGTTTTGGATTATGTTCCATCTAAAGACAAAGCTCAAAACTAAGATATCGCATTATGAAAAAATCAATATTAATTATATCAAGCTTGT
>NZ_JBWJVK010000100.1:0-2283 GCF_056428945.1 Flavobacterium sp. GNP010
TTCTCACTCGTCACTCCACACTTTTCACTCCTCGCTCCTCTCTATTCTCACTTTTAACTTCTCACTCGTCACTCCACACTTTTCACTCCTCGCTCCTCTCTATTCTCACTTTTCACTTCTCACTCGTCATCATTTTAAACCGTATCTATAAAACTCTTCTCGGTTTTATTAAAAAAAAGTATACCAACTAACAGTACTACGATAGTAACGACGGTAGTATATGCTAGTCCAACCAGAGATATATGACCCACATCAAGCAACATATAACGGGTGGTTTCTATAATATAGGCAAGCGGATTGTACTGAACTAACCAAACATATTCTGGCATTTTTTGTTGTACTAGTGCTAAAGGGTAAACAACAGCGGAAACATACATTAGCAATTGCACTCCAAAACCTATCAGGTGACTGAAATCTCTATATTTTGTGACCAACGATGAAATGATCATTCCCAATCCTAATCCTAATACGCCCATTAAAACAATTAAAAAAGGCAATAAGAAAGTCCACATATTCAAACTAATCGCTGCCCCTTGAAAATAGAAATAAAGGTAAAAAGTGATAAAAATAAAAAATTGGATTCCAAACTTAATTAAATTAGAGATCACAATGCTAAGGGGTACAATAATTCGAGGGAAATAAACCTTTCCAAAAATTCCAGCATTGGCACCAAAAGTATTAGAAGTTCCTGTTAGACACGCCGTGAAATAATTCCAGACCGTAATTCCTGCAAGATTAAACAAAAATGGGGGAACAGTTCCAGTATCTATTCCTGCTAAATTATTAAAAATAATAGTGAAGGTGACAGAGGTAAACAAGGGTTGAATTAAATACCATAACGGACCTAAAACAGTTTGCTTGTATACTGTTACCACATCCCGCTTTACAAAAAGCAAAAGCAAATCACGGTATTGCCAAACCTCTTTTAGATTTAAAGAGAAAAATTTATTTTTGGGTGTTATTTCAAAAAGCCAATTAGTCTCTAATGGTTCTGTCGAATTCATTGCTTAACAAACATCAATACATTCATATTTCTTGTGCTTTTTAAAATAGTAAACCATACCAAGGCTTCGCCCTCTTAACCCCCAAAGGAGTAAGAGGACCACACCAAATATAATAATTAAATGATGAAAAGTGCTTGTACGAGAATCCTTTTTTGACCGTTGCAAAACATAGTTCAAAATTAATAACCACTACAGTAATTACTCTTAATTTACAAAGTATCAAGTCCTAAGAAATAGTCCTAATTAACTCCCAATAATTAATAATTTTAAACGGTATTGAAGATACATATATAAAAATTATATGTTTACTTTTTTTATGCGCAATGATTATAAAAAAACACCAACTTTAACAAAAAAAAGAGAATTTAAAGGAACCCAAACCACAATATTTCACCCTAGCTATCAGTACAAAATTCCGTCAACTTAAACATATTAGAGCAACCAAAATAACAAACCTTTTGATTAACTTTGCAACATGTTTACATTTTTTAAATCAAAACCAATACTCAAAGATCTAATTCCAGAAGGTCATATTGACATTCACTCTCATTTGTTACCCGGTATCGATGACGGAGCCAAAACTTTTGAAGACACACTGAGATTAACCAGAGCCTTGCAAAAAATTGGAGTTTCAGAGTTCATTACTACCCCACATATAATTCAACATGTTTGGGACAACACGCACGAACAAATTTTAGAGAATCAATCGATTACTGTTTCAGCATTAGAGAAAAATACTATTACCGTACCGTTTCATGCTGCAGCCGAATATTTGATGGATGATCAATTTGTACAGCTGTTTCAATCCCATAACTTATTGACCCTAAAAGACAATTACGTTTTAGTCGAAATGTCATACATCAACCCGCCGATTCAGTTGTACACCATACTTTTTGATCTGCAGGTTGCAGGCTACATTCCCGTTCTAGCGC
This sequence comes from Flavobacterium sp. GNP010, assembly GCF_056428945.1. Lineage (NCBI taxonomy): Bacteria > Pseudomonadati > Bacteroidota > Flavobacteriia > Flavobacteriales > Flavobacteriaceae > Flavobacterium > Flavobacterium sp. GNP010. The sequence goes on from NZ_JBWJVK010000100.1 coordinate 1,937, forward strand.
ACCCCGAGCGGTATTTATTTTACCATAATAACTTTAATGAATACCAAAAGCTGAAACGCGCTGGCTGTTTATTTCAGCTAAATTTACTTGCTGTAGTTGGCTATTACGGTGCTGGAATTGCTAAGGTCGCTGAGGAACTACTCCAAAAAGGCATGTACACCTATGTAGGCTCAGATGTACACCATGACAAGCATATTGAGGCTTTCAGTCAAAAAATAAGTCTAAAAGACACCTCCCCACTTCAAGAAATTATTGCAAATAATCAATTTTTCAAAAGGTAATACTATCTTTTCTATGTCTTGTCCTGAATAACCGATACAGATTATTAGATAAAAATATTTAATTAA
>NZ_JBWJVK010000101.1:0-2281 GCF_056428945.1 Flavobacterium sp. GNP010
ATTTTAAGACTTCCAGAGAATTTAGAGAAAGAATTTAGGTTGTTTTTTAATGTAAAACTTAAAATCAAAAAGATTATTCCAAGAATAATTAATAGTATCATTTTTTTATTGGTTAGATTATTATTCTTGTTATACGGAAATACGAATGAGAAGTTACAGCGTACGAAAAATTTTATTCTTTATGATTTTGTAAAACTAACTTTTTTGTAAGTTTCGCAAAGCGAATGTATAAAAAAATAGCTGCCGCTGTTAATCCTGCCAAGAGTCCGATCCAGATTCCAACAGCCTTGAGCTCCGTATACTTGCCCAAATAATAGGAAATAGGAAAGCCGATGACCCAATACGCCACAAAGGTAATGTACATGGGAATTTTTACATCTTGCAAACCGCGTAATGCACCTAAAACAACGACTTGAATACCATCAGAAATTTGGAATATGGCAGCAATCAATAATAATTTTGATGTAATAGCAATGATTTCGGAATTGTCCAGCACCTGAGAAGCATCATTCATATTTAAGAATAAATGGGGTAAGAAGTTATGTAAAACAACAAACACAATAGCGAAAAAGGTTTCTAAAATAATAGCCAACAAAAATATAGAACGCGCTACAACGATCAGTTTTTTATAATCGTTGATGCCTTTAGTGTGACTCACTCGAATCATTGCCGTAACACTCAATCCCATGGCAACCATAAAAGTAGACGATGCCAGAATAAGTGCAATCTGATTGGCCGCTTGACTGTTTTTACCTAAAGAACCGGAGAGCCAAATTGCCGCTGTGAACAACGTTACTTCAAACAACATTTGCATCGCTGACGGTAAACCAAGATTGATGATTTTTTTCAAAATTGACTTTCGGATTTCTTTAAAACTAAAATTCTTAAAATATTTTTTCAAGTCGGCATTTCTTTTCATCAAATAATGCATAAAAACCACCATCATTATTCTGGACAAAACCGTTCCTAGAGCGGCTCCCAAGATGCCTAATTTTGGAAATATCCAAACTCCATATATAAGCACGTAATTAAAAAAAACATGCACCACATTAGCCATAAAAATAGCGTACATAGAGTATTTCGTTTTGGCTAGACCATCCGCAAATTGCTTGTAGCCTTGATACATAATCACTGGAATCAAGGAAAAAGCAACCCAATCAATATATGGAGCTGCCATATCAGCGACTTCTTTGGGTTGGTGCATCAAATACATAATTTGTTTAGACAACACGGTCAAAATAAATAATGCAACTCCTAGAACCGTACATAAAAGCAAACCGTGATGAAACGTGGTTCGAATTTTTGATACATCATTTTCAGCATCAGCCTCAGCAACTAATGGTGTAATTGCCGTAGAAAACCCTATCCCTAATGATAAGGCAATAAATATAAAGCTGTTTCCCAAAGAAACTGCAGCCAACTCTGTAGACCCCAGTTTCCCGACCATAAAATTATCGACTATCCCAATCAAAGTATGCCCTAACATTCCTAGAATTACTGGATATGCCAATTTAATATTATATGAAAACTCTTTGAAGTATTGGGATAAATTCACTTGATGTTTTTTTTGAAAGCAAAGATAATTAGAAGGTTTCAATTCTTTCAACACAATTGACAATAAAACACTCCGTAGTGCTATCTATTTTGAAGAAAACAAGTAATTCTATAACAAAACTAAACAATTCTATAACAAACAATGCCTGTAATCAGTATACTTTTGCACTGTTGCAAACGGGTAATTAAATCCAACTAGCAACAATAAAAAAACAAATAAAATATTACAATTATGAAAATGACAGGAAAAATCAAAATGCTTTTTGTATTCACAGTAGCAATGATGTTTGCTAATAATGCACAAGCTCAAGAAACAACAAATCAAGATACAAATTACGATCAGGGATTCCGTTTAGGTGTTGGTTTAAATGCTGGATATTCTACTAATGATCCTTATAAATTAGCATTAGGAGCAGATGTTAGAGGACAATACGATTTATCAAAAAGATACTCTTTGACATTGACTACAGGTTACACTAATTTATTTGTAAGCAAAGCTGATGGGTTTGCTGGTCAAACAGAAGGAAAAGATTTAGGTATTATTCCAGCTAAAGCGGGTTTCAAAGCTTTTATTTGGAATGACCAATTCTACGTAATGGGAGAAGCTGGTGCTGCATTTGCAACAAGTAATGTAGAAAACACAAGAGACGACACTTCTTTATTATTATCTCCAAGTGTAGGTTATGCTACTAAATACATAGATATTTCTTTGAATTATACACACTAC
>NZ_JBWJVK010000102.1:0-2276 GCF_056428945.1 Flavobacterium sp. GNP010
ATTAATTACTATTTAATTGCAGGTTACGCATTTGATATGAATGAATCTATTAAATTCAAACCCGCATTGTTAACTAAAATTGTCGATGGAGCACCTCTTCAAGTAGATTTGTCTGGGAATTTTATGTTTAATGATAAGTTTGTTCTTGGATTAGCCTACAGATGGTCGGCTGCTGTGAGTGCAATGGTTGGTTTTCAAGTTTCTGAAGGAATGTATATTGGTTATGGTTACGATCATGATACAACAAGATTAAAAAACTACAATTCTGGTTCCCATGAAATATTTTTGCGCTATGAAATATTTAAAAACAATGGTAAAATCACAACTCCAAGGTTCTTCTAAAAACAATTATTATGAAAAAAAATATACTTCTTTACATAACAATAGTAAGTGTTTTTTCCATTAACATTTATGCTCAAAATGCAAAGTTGACCCTAGCTGATAAAAAATATGAGGGTTATGCCTATGTAGATGCCATCAAAACCTATGAAAGAATTGCTGAGAAAGGATATAAATCTGTAGATCTGTTCCAAAAGTTAGGAAACGCTTACTACTTTAATTCCGAATTCGATAAAGCTGCCAAATGGTATGGAGAATTGTTTGCTTTAGACACCTCGACTTTGGAACCCGAATATTATTATCGCTATGCGCAGTCTTTAAGAGCAATCAATCAAAATGATAAGGCCAATGAGGTGATGGAATTGTTCAGCCAAAAATCAGCCAATGATGGTAGAGCCAAACTCTTTAAACAAAATACCAATTATCTACAAGCCATTAAAGCTAATTCTGGAAGGTACACTATCGAAGATGCGGGAATCAATTCGATCTATTCTGATTATGGGACTGCTATTTATTCGAATAAGTTAGTTTTTGCTTCGGCTAGAGATACTGGTAGTCTCGGACAACGAAAACACAAATGGACCAATCAGTATTTTACAAATTTATACACTACTGATTTAGATGCTGACCTAACTCCAAGTACTAATAAACCAAAAAAGTTTGATGGGACAATTAACTCTAAGTTTCATGAGTCTACTCCTATTTTTACTGCTGATGGAAAAACCATGTACTTTACTCGAAACAATTATCTTGATGGTAAAAAAGGAAAAGATGGAAATAAAATTACTTTAATCAAATTATACAAAGCTACTTTAGAAAATGAAAAATGGACTAATGTAACTGAACTTCCTTTTGATAGTGATAATTACAGTACAGCACATCCCGCACTAAGCCCCGATGGAAAAACACTGTATTTTGTCTCTGACATGCCCGGTACCTTAGGACAGTCTGATTTATTTAAAGTAGAAATAAATGAGGATGGTACTTTTGGAACTCCTGAAAATTTAGGAAAATCTATTAATACTGAAGGTAAAGAAACTTTCCCTTTTATTTCTAATGAAAATGAAATTTACTTTGCATCAGATGGACATCCTGGACTTGGAGGATTGGATGTTTTTATGTCTAAAATAAGTGGAGAGGGAACTTTTAGCGAAGTGCAAAATGTAGGATCCGATATAAATTCTCCCAAAGATGATTTTGCGTATTTAATTGATACCAAATCTCGAAGAGGCTTTTTCTCTTCTAATAAAGATGGAGGTCAAGGCTATGATGATATCTATACATTCTTAGAAACAAGAAAACTTATTTGTGAGCAAAGCCTCTATGGTACAATCACCGATGTAAAAACAGGTGAAATACTCGCTAATGCAAAAGTAACCGTATACGATAATCAGTTTAAGGTAATTCATACTGGTGCTTCAGATGAAAAAGGAAACTATAACTTTGCTGTTGAGTGTGGAAAAACATATAATGTAAGAGCTGAAAAACTGGAGTATACCACCAAAGAAGATAAAATTACTATAGGAGCTACAACTGGAAAAACATACTTACCAATAGCAATGACAAAAGAAATTTGTAAAGTGGCTGTTGGTGATGATCTGGGTAAATGTTTTGGAATTAAAATGATTTATTTCGATTTAGATAAATCAAATATTAGAGCAGAAGCAGCTTTAGATTTAGAAAAAATATTAGATGTTTTGAATCAGAATCCAACCATGAAAATTGACATCCGATCTCATACGGATAGCAGACAAACATTTAAATACAATGAAGCACTATCGCAAAGAAGAGCTAACGCTACCATCGACTGGCTGGTTAAAAATGGTATTAATTCCAATCGATTAACCGGCAAAGGATACGGCGAAACGCAACTCGTAAATAAATGTGCTGATAATGTTACTTGCTCAGAAGAGGAGCATCAACTAAACAGAAGAAGC
>NZ_JBWJVK010000103.1:0-2067 GCF_056428945.1 Flavobacterium sp. GNP010
TGGGACGTTACACCCATAAAATCGCCATTAGTAACCAGAGAATTAAAAGTATTGACGGGCAAAATGTGACTTTTGATTACAAAGATTACCGAATAGCAGGTGCAAAAAAGAAGATGACACTGACTCATCAAGAATTTATTCGGCGTTTTGCGTTGCATATTTTGCCTAAACGTTTTGTGAAAATACGACATTACGGTTTTTTGAGCAGCACATGGAAGCGTCAAAAATTGAAGCTTTTACAAGAGAAACTCAAAGTAAAAGTGCTAGAAAAAGTAGAAAAGAAGCCTTTTTTGCCTAAATGTCCGTGTTGTAAAATGGGCAATTTACATCGGATAGCGGTTTTTGACCAGCGTGGTCCACCTCCCGAAGCCTCGGGATGGTATCTTGGCGGTAGCCAAAACTCCATTCCCTGTAAAAGCTAAATTATGGGTAAGGGTACGTGTGCCTAATCTTGAAACTTCGGGAAAGGAAAACACGTAAAAACCATCTTGATTTTACCGCACAAAAAAAGAGGATACTAAATCCTCTTAATATTCTCTCTCTAAACTTTACGATAACTCCATAGTTCCTGCCAATGAACGGTTCCGTTCAACACAGGTTTCATTGTTCGGCTTGCAGCCGCAACGAAACCTTATCTGTTATAGCCAGTTTTTTTTACACGTAAAATTGAGAAACAACACCTTCAATTAGGTCATCATATGTTAAAATCTCAAGTTGATTAAACTCTTCACAAATATCTTTCCACTCTTCATTTTTGAAATCCCATCTTCGACCCATTACAAGAAATCTTTTAGGATATCTTACTTTTATGTTATGATTATTCTCTAACCAAGTTCTATTATTAGGATCTTCAAAATATTCTTTATACACTCTTGTTTGAGAAATATATGAGTTTATTTCGGCTGAAAAAGATTCTCTATTTTCTATACCAACAATTGATTTAGATTTAAGATTTGGCAGTTTAAATTCAACTATATCAGAATAATCATTTGGCTTTTCAATTAGAAAGTCTGGCTTAATATCATTTCTATTCTCCGATTGCCATTTACAAAGAACTTGTGAATAAATATTTTTAGCAAAAAATCCCATAGTAAGTATAAATTTATGGTCATCTTGTTCTAAAAAGCTTGTTATATCAGGTTCTGAAGTTTCTTTATTCCCGATCAATTCTATAAATCTATTAATTATTGGTAATTTAAAGTATTTGTAATCATCTTTGTTCGGCATTGGATAAATATATCTTGCATCATTTTCTACAAGAGATTTTAAAGGACCAATATTTATTTTAAATTCTTCTCCATTTGCCACTTCATTTTTTTCTATTGGGATAAAATCTAACCATTTAACGTGACGCGTTTTTAATCCATTATCATCTGCATCATAAAACCTTGAGTTTATTATTCTATGAAATTTATTTACAATTGGTTTTAGCATTGGTGAATTAATACTCAATATTGAATCTTGAGCTATCCAATTCCATTTATTTTGTATCATTAAATCAAAACCTTCATTTGTTGGTAAAACCCAATCTAATGAAAACTCAGGTAAAGGAAATATAATATTCACCTTGGAATTGTATTTAAAACCAATAATATCTTCTAATAAATTTTTAGTATCTGAATAATCTAATATTTTTATTTTAGTTTCAATTTCATCAGGTAGTTCGTCTATTTGCTCTTCCCCAAAATATTCAACAGCTATATGGTCAATTCCAATATAAATGACAATCATTTCATTTTTAATTAAAAAAGCAGGAAAAGAAGATAATAAAGATGGATTGTCGGCGATATATTTTGATAATGGCCTCCAATAGTGTTCACTTATACCATTAATTATTCCTTGATAAAAATCACTCATATTTCTGTTTTTTCTGTTTTCTAAAATTGGCTATAACGTTCATTATTGTTGCAGTTAAGGAAAAGTACACCTAATGCTTCGATTAAAGACCCAATTAAACCAAGTACAAAACAGTAAATAAATTAATAACCAAAGCCTTAATTGCTACAATATATTGTTGAACTAAACCTTCGGTAACGCGAAACCGAAAAAGTAGTACTTTTCAAAGAT
>NZ_JBWJVK010000104.1:0-2038 GCF_056428945.1 Flavobacterium sp. GNP010
TTGAGAAAACAATAAAAGAAGGCACAGTTACAAAACCAGTAATTATTAATGAGGTTCAACGAAATATATAATCGACAGTGAAATTCTAAAAAAGAAAAAATGAGCGACTTTCTAATCAAATCGACAATTACTTTATTCGTACTACTAGCGGTGTATTATTTGTTTTTGGAAAAAGAAAAAATACACGTTTTCAATAGGTTTTACTTGTTGTTCAGTCTTGTTTTTTCGATGGTACTTCCATTCATAACTATCGAAGTAATTCAGGAAATAGCACAACCTACAGTCAATCCAGGAAATATCCAAATACTACAAGGAAGAGCTTTAATACGGGAGGAAACTAACTATTTAGCAATAGGATTATGGAGTTTGTATGCTGTAGTAACACTCGTTTTAGCAATACGTTTTGCCAGTAATATCAATACCATTTCGTCTAAAATGAAGTCGAATACACCAATTGAATATAAGAATGCCAAATTGATTTTGGTTACCGAAAAAACACTGCCACACACTTTCCTGAATACGATTTTCATCAACGAAACAGAATACAACAACCGTGAAATTGAAGCCGAATTGTACACACACGAACTCACGCATGTGAATCAAAAACACACGTTGGATATTTTATTCATCGAACTATTGAAAACCGTTTTTTGGTTCAACCCTATTTTTATTTTTTACAAAAAAGCCATACAACTCAACCACGAATTTCTTGCCGATGAGAAAGTAGTGACCTCCTATAACAATGTTCCGTTCTACCAATCCTTATTACTATCGAAAGCGAACGAGAACCAAACTTTTTACTTGGCCAGTAATTTGAATTATTTAATAACTAAAAAACGTTTACTCATGATGACAAAAACCACATCAAAAATAGAAGCTTTATTAAAAAAAGCAATGCTAATTCCTGTAGTAACTGCCTTATTGTTTTTATTGTGTACGAAAGTCGTTGCGCAAGAAACCAATGTAAAAAAAGAAACTGCCCCTGCGAAATCCGGAAATTTACTTAAAACGTATTACGACAAAACTACTTTTAAAATCAAAGATGAAAAAGGAAAGGTTGCCAGCGAAAAAAAATACAATGAGCTAACAACCGCAGAAAAGAGAGCTATACCTTCTATCCTATCCAAGCAAAAAGAATTGCCTACAAACGAGGAACTTCTGGCAACATTAAGCAAAGGAGCTCCTGAAGTAATTGAAATTGATGCGTATGATTCTGAAAATCAGTTTGTCCAAAAAGGGGAAAATGAAGTCTATAATACCGCTGGAATAACAGAAAAACCAAATTTTCCGGGAGGAATTATTGAATTTTACAAATTTGTCGGCAATAATTTTAAAACTCCAGAACAACCCAATTTAAAAGGGAAGGTTTACATCACTTTTATCATTGAAAAAGACGGTAGTTTAAGCGACATAAAAAACTTACGAGATATTGGCTATGGAACCGGTGAAGAAGCCATTCGTGTTTTGAAAATATGCCCAAGATGGATTCCCGGAAAAATGAACGGTGAACCTGTGAGAGTAATGTACAGCTTACCAATAACGATTCAATCTAAATCATAATAGTAAAAAAGAAATCCGCTTCAAAAGAAGCGGATTTACAAAACTAATATTTTATGAGTTGTAGACGTGGCGAACTGCGTTACCAAGATTTTTCTAATAAGTTAAATTTCTTGCGAAAAACAAACATGATTTTACCACATAATTCGCCATTTTTGCAAACCGCTATTAGCAGTAGTACTTATTTTCTTTTATTCTGATTTAGAAACTTAACCAATTCACTGACTAAAGTTATGGGGTTTTGTTCGTGATATTTTTTGTCAACTTGTGCTTGATAAATTGTTTCAGCTCTTTCTATTGCTTTTTCTTGTGATGCCTTATCATCATTGTTTAATTTGTCATAGACCGATTTACAAAAGTTATATTTTTTTCCATCTTTTTCATAGTTGATATTCCATTCTTTACTTAAGAATGAATAGTAGAAGCTCCTATGATTTTTATTATCATTGTACTGATAGTGAAGATAGAACCACAATTCAAA
>NZ_JBWJVK010000105.1:0-2028 GCF_056428945.1 Flavobacterium sp. GNP010
CGCCACACCTGATCCTTTCAAAACCAATTGCATTCGAAGTATTTCGGTTGGAATTTTGATTACGCCTGGAATGAAAAAGAAATTTAAATTTATGGAGAACAATTCCTTACAAAAGCAAGTTGTAGGTGTTACCTGTGAGACGTGTGCGGTTAAGGATTGTTTGGAGAGAGCCTCGCCACCCATTCATTTAGAGCAAAAAATGCGTAACGAAAACACAGCATTAATCGTGGAGCAGTATGTAGCGAAGTACAGTTAGTAAAACATAACATGTAATAGAGAAGTACCAATAATTTCCTTTTAAATTGTCGGTACTTTTTTATCGTATTTTGATTACTCCACCCACTTATAATAACGAGCTCCTAGTAAGTTGGAGTTTTCGCTCTCAATACGATCCAAAATCCATTCGTTTTTTGGGCTACAAACGCTGGTTTTTTGTTCTTTTTTATGCAGTTTTTCATAGGTTTCAAAGTTTATTTCAAAGCTTTTTTCTAAGGTCTCAAAGAGGTTTACGTCTTTTAGGGCAAATTGCCAGTCCTGTTGAATGGTTCCTTCGAAAACTTTTGATTTTGATCCGCTTCCGTAGGCTAAGAAACCAAATGTACTTCCAGCTATTTCTTTTTGAGTATTGTTAAAATGTGCTAAAGTCGATAATAAGCCCATAAAAATAGATCCTGTATAAAGATTTCCTATCAAGGACGAAGCAATTTCCGCAGGCATTAATTTTTCAGTTACAAACGATTTGTAAGTTCCAGATTTACTGATTTCTCTCAACTTATTTTGGTACTCCTCAGCATTTTCAGTACCTGTAATAATTGCATTGGAAGCATCCAATGCATAAATTTCAGTTAGCATACGTCGTCCTTGATAGGCATACGGCAAGTGCATGACAATACTTTTCCAAGAATCATATAATGTCTCGCTGGAGTTTTTTAATTTCTTAAAGGAGAAATATGCATCTTTAGTCCTGTCCATATAACACTGATTGGAGTATTGGCCATCAAATATGGGTTGATCTTTATGGATTTCTATTTCACTTTCTAGATTGTCAAACCAAGGTTCATTTGTTGCATTGCCAGTGATTTCTTTTTTAGAAAGGGTTCGGTACGGTTTAAAGAAATCAAAAACGCCTTTGGTACTGGTTGCCCAATGGTTTTCAAATGAAATAATTCTGGGATTGGCGGTAAGCAACATTGCTAGTGCGCCTGCGCCTTGCGTGTATTCGCCAGTAGAATTTAAATCGTATTTAGCAAAATCGGTTGCAACAACAATTGCTTTTTTCGTGGGGTTCAACCGTATAAAATCAAGACAGTTTTGCATGGCATCTACGCCAGCAATGCAAGCAAAAGTAAAATCGACCACATCACAGGAGGCTAAAGTATTTGCGCCAAATTTTTGTTCCATCAAGGCTACTAGAAAAGAGCTTATTGGTTTAGAGCTGTCTATAGCACTTTCAGTTCCAACATAAATTCGGGCGATATCGGTAAGATCAATATTGTGATCTACAATTAATTTAGTTAATGCGTTGGCGCCAAAAACTACAGCATCTTGGTGAACATCTGGCAATGTCATTTTGAGTAGCCCTAATCCTTTCTCTAATTTTACGGGTTCTATAGATCTGGCATTCGCCAATGTGCGTATCGGTAAATGTATTTTTGCTACATCAAAAGTTATTGCGTCAATTCCGGTTTTCATACTTCAAATTTTAAGAGTAAAGTTATAAATGCAGAACTCTGAAACCATCATTTTTTAATATATAAAATTATCTTCATCTGCGTTTTTACTAAATTGGAAATAAAGCATAGTAAAAACTATTGAATTACTATTTTAAGCGCTAATTAAAGCTTGGTTTATGTCAATTTCGTGATGAGGTATTTAAGGTTTTTTTCTTTTTTGTTTAATCGTTTTTAAGGAGGTTTTTATATTTTTGAAAGCTAATTAGGGATTTCTTGATTTTCTGCATAAAACACTTTAAAATCATTATAAATAACAGCGAAAAGGTTGTAGTTACTGTCTAATTGACTTATTTTT
>NZ_JBWJVK010000106.1:0-1992 GCF_056428945.1 Flavobacterium sp. GNP010
GTCATAATATCCTATTTTAGTTATCTTTGAAAAGTACTACTTTTTCGGTTTCGCGTTACCTAAGGTTTAGTTCAACACACGCTACAAGCAATTTGGGTATTAGGCTTAATTTTAAATTGGTTTTGCATTTGGAAGATTTGGCAAATCCGAATAATGGGCTTAATTTAGTCCCAAACTGCTTGTAGCGCGGGGACGTTAGTATCTATTTAAAGATCGTTTTGTGTATAATAAGATTATCTAGCCGAATTGGAAAGGATAAGCGGGATAGTGTCCAATATTTCAATCCCTCAGCTTCACAGCACTTTTTTAAATTGCCGTACGTTTCTACTCGCTCGCCTTGAATGAATACGATTATTGATTGTCGGTTCATTTATTTTTGCTTTTTAGTAATTCTATTTCATCTTCAAGATCATATATTTTTTGTAATATTTTTTCAATTATAGGTTGCCTTATTCTATCTTGCCAAAATAACTCACTACTGTAATAACCTTTTTCAAACTCTCTTTCTTCTTCTTTTTTTGTATTTTCTATTTCCATTGTTTAAATTTTGATTTTAAGAATAATTCAATATTTTTTCTACTAAAATTTTCTTTTATTGTCCAGCTAAAATTAATTCCATCTGTTTCTACATCAATAAAGTTTATGGTATTACCTATTTTCTTAACGCATATTACTTTTTCATTATCAACTTTATAAAAATAAATACTACGCATTAAGCATAGTATTTATTCTTTCTTTGAATACTTGAAAGTTTCCAGAACTCATTTTATATTTCAGTTCTTCTAAAATATCATTGATATAAGTCACCGCTTCAATATCGTTTCCGTATTTTGAAAAAGTTAACGCTTCGTTTACTAATTCTGTAGTAGTTGCTGATGTGTTTACTGATAGTGTCATAATCATTGGGTTTTTGAGTTTGCCGTGTAAATCACTTCCTTAACTCTTGTACAAATATAAGTCGAATATCTGTAATAACAATACGTTTATTACAAGTATTTTCATTTTATTTGTAAACTTTAACATTTGAGACGGTTTTACTGGGTATCAGGAAACAAGATACTAACAAGCAATAACCTCAATTTGCCAAAGCAACTAACCGTATAGGCAAACTGCGGTTATTTAGAACGTTGTGTGAGATTTAACCAAATGAAAACCTGAAATATAAAAAGTAAAATAATGGGAGAAATTAAATTTATTAGAATATTTTTTTTACTTATTATTTTGTCAAAAACCTTTTTGAGTTTTGGACAAAAACAAAAAAACACTAAAACAAAAAGTTTAGAAATTAAATGCGATACAATTTATCCAAAACAAAACATTACTTTGAAACTCTTAACATATGAATTTGAAAGTGAAGGTTTCGATGGAGAAAAAAATACAATTTTTACTATTGAACAAAAAATTAAAAACGTAAAAAAAATAATTCTAAAAGACAATATATTTTCCAGTGCTCAAGAAATTGAATTTAAAGATTATAATAATGATAATTTTAAAGATATTTTGGTGCAAAATATCTCTGATGTAAGAAGTAATTGGACGTACAATTTATATTTGTTTGATCCAAAAACAAATAACTTCAAAAAAGTAATTGGCTTTGAAGAAATTAAAAGCCCAAGGTTTAATAAAAAATACAACATTATTGAAAACTATGTAGTTTCCGGAAGAAATTGGACATCATTTTATAAAATTGTAAAAAATAAAATTTATGATTATAATATAGAAATTGAAGATGGAGAAAATGAAAATGGAGTAAATAATTATGATAAAGAATATAAAAAAGCAATTACGAAAATATTAAAAGCAAAAATATAAACCTCACACAACAGCTAGTAAGCAATAGTCGGGAATTAGGCTTAATGGAAAAATGGTTTTGTATTTGGGAAATTAGTGATAATCCGAAAATTTGTCTTTAATTAGCCCGACCATCGCCTACTAGCGGGACGTTGTGGGCAATTTTAGAAAAACTGTGAGAAAAAACATCATTTTAATATC
>NZ_JBWJVK010000107.1:0-1991 GCF_056428945.1 Flavobacterium sp. GNP010
ATGTTTCAGTCTTGATAGTATCGTTTTTTTTTACTATACTAATTTTTAAAGGAACTGGATTAGACTATATTATCACGTCCTATAATTTTAGTTTTATTATCAGTTTGTTTTGTGTCAACGTTTTCTTTTTCTGGTTATTCAGAACGTATTCGGGCATTATCAGGCACTCTTCTTATATTGATGCAGTCAAGCTGTTGTTCTCTCAAATGTCTGTTTTAGTGCTGTTTCTTTTTTTTAATTTTGTGTATGAATTATTTCATGGTGAGAAAGCATTTTTAAATACCGCTTTTTTTATTAATATCGTACTTTCCTTTTGTGGCTTGTTTATGTATCGCGTAATCATCAAGCAAACTTTTGAGATGTACTTTTCTGAACAAGGAAGTAATAAATTAATCAGAACTATTATTTATGGTACCGATGCAAATGCTATATCTGTTGCAAACGCTTTAAAATTTGAAACCCCATCCCGATTTAAAATTGTTGGTTTTGTGGATAAAAACAATCAAAATGCAACAAAGCGAATGCTGGATTTACCCATTTTGATTAAAAAGAAAAAAATACCACCTTTAATGCGTTCTGTAAACGCCCAAGCGATCATTATTGCTGATAAAAGTTTGTCTAAAGAAGAGCAATTAATAATCGTGGACCAATGTTTAGAATTTAATTACAATGTGTTCACGGTACCTTTAATTTCTGACTGGGAAAATCAGAAAGAGATTTCTCAAAAGGTAAAGAGCATTCAAATTGAAGATTTGCTAGAACGTAAGCCGATTGTATTAGATAATAAATCCATCTCCAAGCAATTAAAAGATAAAACGATTTTAATTACTGGCGCAGCGGGTTCTATTGGGAGTGAAATAGTGCGGCAAGTATTGGGTTTTAATCCGAAAGTAGTTGTTATTTTAGATCAATCCGAAACTCCATTACACCATATGTGTTTAGAGATGAATGAACTGGATTTAAATTCGAAAATTTTTTCTGTAATTGGTGATGTTCGTAATAAGGAAGCCATGCAAAATGTTTTTCAAAAATACGAACCTCAAGTTGTTTTTCATGCCGCCGCATACAAGCATGTCCCGCTGATGGAAGAAAATCCATCTCAAGCTATTTTGACCAATATAGAAGGGACTAAAATCTTGGCTGATTTATCTTGCCAGTATAAAGTTAAAAAATTTGTGATGGTATCTACCGACAAGGCGGTAAATCCAAGTAATGTAATGGGTGCTAGTAAAAGAATTGCCGAAAAATACGTGCAATCGTTACAATTTAAAAATAAAAACACAGGCGAAAAAAACAACACTAAATTTATTACGACCCGATTTGGAAACGTTTTAGGTTCCAATGGCTCTGTTGTTCCCTTGTTTACCAAACAAATTGCAAATGGTGGTCCAATAACGATTACACATCCCGATATTATTCGGTATTTTATGACCATTCCTGAGGCCTGTCAGTTGGTTTTAGAGGCTGGTGCTATGGGTAATGGAGGAGAAATTTATATTTTTGATATGGGCAAGCCAGTGAAAATTGTGGATTTAGCCAGAAAAATGATCAAGTTGGCCGGATTTGTTCCTGAGAGGGATATCAAAATACAAATTGTAGGCTTGCGACCAGGTGAGAAATTGTATGAAGAATTACTGAATGATACCTCAAAAACACTTCCGACATATCATGAAAAAATTATGATTGCTGAAGAAATATTAGATGATTTTGATGGTTTGAATGTTGATATTATAGAGCTTATCCGTATTGCTAATCACTTTGACGACGATCAAATTGTAGCAAAAATGAAGCAGATCGTACCGGAGTTTAAGAGTATGAATTCCGCTTTTGAGTTGTTAGACAAGTAGCAAGCCTTTTTAAAGACAAAAAAAGACCCAAAGCATAGCCTTTGGGTCTTTTTTTTTGTTTAGAATGTCCCGTCCTGAAATAGCGATACACAAAAAGTATCCTAATGGAGAAACATGAAGAAACATGCTATGTGAAGCGGACTC
>NZ_JBWJVK010000108.1:0-1856 GCF_056428945.1 Flavobacterium sp. GNP010
TTTTTTTTTTTTTTTTTTTTTTTTTTTTTTTTTTTTTTTTTTTTTTTTTATTTTTGGTTTAAATTAAATTATTTTAGTAACTATTGTAACTTTTTTGTAACCCCATACGTATAACCATTTGTACACATAAAATTGAGGAGACAAAAACATGAGACAACTTAAAATCACCAAGCAGGTAACGAATCGTGAAACTGCATCATTAGACAAATATTTACAAGAAATTGGAAAAGTTGACCTTATAACTGCTGACGAAGAGGTTGAGTTGGCGCAAAAGATTAAAGCTGGTGACCAAAAAGCATTAGAAAAATTAACAAAAGCCAATTTACGTTTCGTAGTTTCGGTGGCTAAACAATACCAGAATCAAGGCTTGACGCTTCCCGATTTAATTAACGAAGGGAATTTAGGATTGATAAAAGCGGCACAACGTTTTGATGAAACACGTGGTTTCAAATTCATCTCGTATGCGGTATGGTGGATTCGTCAATCTATATTACAAGCATTGGCAGAACAATCTCGTATCGTTCGTTTGCCTTTGAACAAAATTGGTTCTATCAATAAAATCAACAAAATGTATGCTTTATTAGAGCAATCTAACGAGCGTCCACCATCTGCTGAGGAAATTGCAAAAGAACTTGACATGACCGTAAATGACGTAAAAGAGTCTATGAAAAACTCTGGACGTCACTTATCAATGGATGCGCCTCTTGTAGAAGGAGAAGATTCTAACCTTTATGACGTTTTACGTTCAGGTGAATCTCCTAATCCAGACAGAGAATTAATCCACGAATCATTGCGTACTGAAATCGAACGTTCATTAGAAACATTGACTCCAAGAGAGGCTGATGTAGTTCGTTTGTACTTTGGTCTTGGCGATCAACACCCAATGACATTAGAGGAAATTGGAGAAACTTTCGACCTAACTCGTGAGCGTGTGCGTCAAATCAAGGAAAAAGCAATCCGAAGATTAAAACACACTTCAAGAAGCAAAATACTAAAAACCTATTTAGGATAAAACAGTCAAAAGTCTTAAAGTCAAAAATCATATCGTCCAACAACAGTATGATTTTTGACTTTCGGCTTTCGACTAATAAGTAACGACGGTCTGATTAACTGTTCGTTTTTTGATTGATGATTGAAACTCCGGCTGATTACCGGAGTTTTATTTTTTGTCATTGCGAGGAACGAAACAATCTTATCATTATTTTTTGGGCGTGTCCCTCCGTGATTGCTTCGTCGTTCCTCCTTGCTACTTCGGGTCGGGCTATTCGCTGTATCTTTTGTTTCGCTAGCGCTGCACAAAAGGATGCCGCTGCTATCCCTTACGCAACCTTCGCAACTAAAAGTCGTCGTTTCTTCTTAATTAAAAAGTACCGCAATTGGTCTAAAAAAAGTATTTTTGCACCAACAACAACTAATAAATCCGAAACAAATTCAGGTTAAACAACTACACAATGAAAAACACACTTATTGCTCCATCAGTACTAGCTGCCGATTTTGGGAACCTACAACGCGACATCGAAATGATCAACAACAGTGAAGCCGATTGGTTTCATATTGACATCATGGACGGTGTTTTTGTACCAAACATTTCATACGGAATGCCAGTTCTGGAAGCCATTAGCCGCCATGCAAAAAAAACTATTGATGTTCACTTGATGATTGTCGATCCCGACCGTTACATAAAAACTTTTGCCGAGTTAGGCGCAAATATTCTGAGCGTACATTATGAAGCGTGCACGCATCTTCACAGAACGCTACAAGCCATCAAAGCAGAAGGAATGAAAGCTGGAGTCGCTATCAATCCACATACTAATATTGACTTACTAGAGGACGTAATTAATGATGTTGACTTGGTT
>NZ_JBWJVK010000109.1:0-1843 GCF_056428945.1 Flavobacterium sp. GNP010
AAAAGCCGAACGATATCGTTCGGCTTTTTTTATTTTTAAAAGCAATGTTTTACGTTTACATCCTTTTTTCGACAATTCAAGAAATTTATAATCTAGGCTATAATTCTATGATATTAGAGGAAAGACTTCGTCGTTATTTAGGTGCGCATAAAGGATTTACAGTAAGAGCAAAAGATTGCGAAGGCCACATGTTCGAATTTTCGTTTATGGAATAAACACTGCCACTCTTACTTTAAATCGGTTCTCCTTGCTGCAGAAGTGATTTTTCTATTCCAAAATAATTAAAACTGATGCCACATTCTCCTTTGTACCGTAATTAAATCTTATTTTTGCACCGTAAAATTATAATTCACTCTTATTATGTCAGATACAATCGAAAAAATTAAATGTCTTATTATAGGTTCTGGTCCAGCAGGATATACTGCGGCAATTTATGCGGCTAGAGCCAACATGAATCCTGTAGTATACCAAGGAATGCAGCCGGGTGGTCAACTAACAACTACAAATGAAGTAGAAAACTGGCCAGGAAATCCAGAGGGAATTACAGGACCAGAAATGATGGTGGGTTTACAAGCACAAGCACAACGTTTTGGTACTGATGTGCGTGATGGTTGGGCAACGAAAGTAGATTTCTCTGGTGATATTCATAAAGTTTGGATCAATGAGACCAAAGAGTTGCATTGTGAAACGGTTATTATTTCGACTGGAGCGTCAGCTAAATATTTAGGATTACCATCAGAGCAACACTACTTAAAAATGGGTGGTGGAGTTTCTGCATGTGCTGTTTGTGATGGTTTTTTCTATAGAAATCAAGAAGTAGTAATCGTTGGAGCAGGGGATTCTGCTTGTGAAGAAGCGCATTATTTGTCTAAGTTGTGTAAAAAAGTAACCATGTTGGTGCGTAGCGAAAAATTTAGAGCTTCAAAAATTATGGAAGCACGCGTTCGCAAAACCGAAAATATTACCATCTTAATGAACCATGATACAGTTGAAGTATTAGGTGATGAACAAGTGGTTACGGGTGTAAAAGCGTTAAATAAATCTAATGGTGAAACTTTTGATATTCCTGCAACCGGTTTCTTCGTGGCTATTGGTCACAAACCCAATACTGATATTTTCAAAGATTTTATCACACTAGACGAAACAGGATATATTGTGAATACGCCAGGAAGTTCAAAAACAAATGTTGAAGGTGTATTTGTATCTGGAGATGCTGCAGACCACGTATACCGTCAAGCGATTACCGCTGCTGGAACGGGTTGTATGGCTGCTCTTGATGCTGAAAGATATTTGGCTGCTAAAGAATAATCACAGTAAGAAAATTTGAATATTAATAAAGACCAAGTTTTCAATTATATCGTTAAGTTGAGAAAGTGTTAATCTTTTAGAATGAGCTCGATATTCAGTCGGGCTCATTCTATTTAGTTGATGTTTATAATTTATTAAAGTGAAAATCTTTCTTTAGTTTTTATTGTTGTAATTTAGTTTTGAATTGGATCTTAAATCAGACAGAAATTATCATTTATAGTCAAGCAATTCTGTTTTTATAAAACTATCGAAATTTTCTCTTTTTATTTTGAAAACTTTCTCAATAGTTAGCAGTAAATCTTCATCTTTTTTACCTGAATTAATTAGGCTCAATAGTCCTTCTTTTCCATATTTTTTCAAAGATATATCGCATAACAAAGAACCAATTGTATACCATAGTGAAGTTGTGTCATCTAATATATATTGCTCAGATTCTTCAAATAGTTTTTCATAAATATTAATATCATTTTTTATTAAATGATCACTGCTATCCGAAAGTCTAAAATAAAAAGAGCCTTAGAATCCCGTATTTTTG
>NZ_JBWJVK010000110.1:0-1809 GCF_056428945.1 Flavobacterium sp. GNP010
CGATTGATGGAAGCAATGCATTCATTAAAAGATATCTCAGCTAGCGCAAAAAGCACTATTGATATTCCTGCTTGGAAACAATTGTGTTATGATGCGATGAATGATGATTTTAACACGCCAATTTTAATTGCGCAGTTATTTGAAGGCGTTCGTTTTATAAATATATTAAAAGATGGGAAAGAAACATTGAATACCGAGGATTTAAAATCATTCGAGAAAGCAATGACCGATTTTGTTTTTGAAGTTCTCGGAATGGAAGATGAAAAAATTTCAGATAGCAGTAATGACAAATTAGAAGGAACAGTTAATATGCTTATTGAAATGAGGAAACAAGCCCGTGACAATAAGAACTTTGCATTATCTGACCAAATTAGAGATCAACTAATAGCATTAGGAATTCAGCTCAAAGATGGTAAAGAAGGAACTACTTTTAGTATTTAAGTTCCAATTGCTACACGAACCAATTGTAAAAAATAAAAGTGACGTTTTACATAACTATTCAAAATATGTTATCAAAAATAATTGTTTACCCTTTTTTAGTATTGGTTCGGTTTTATCAGGTTGCTATTTCCCCTTTTACACCTGCAGCTTGTAGATTTCAACCAACTTGCTCTTCTTATATGATTGAAGCATTACAAACTCATGGTTTGTTTTATGGTGGTTTTCTTGGAATAAAACGCATCTTGAGTTGCCATCCTTGGGGAAAAACAGGTTACGATCCCGTTCCTAAAAAGTAAGCCATCACAAACATTAACTTTTTATACTTTAAAAATTGAACTTTAAATCTCTATTTTTACGATCAATAAACAAATTTAACACTAAATGACACACGCTTTAAACATTGTTTGGAATCCATCAGAAGGAATCGATTTAGGCTTTTTTATTATTCGATATTATAGCTTAATGTTTGTAATTGCTTTTGGATTAGGCTGGTACATCATGAAACACATTTTTGAACGTGAGGAAGAATCTCTTGAAAAACTAGATTCTTTGTTTATTTGGACTGTTCTTGCCACTTTAATTGGAGCACGATTAGGTCACGTTTTCTTTTATGATTGGGAATATTATCGCAATCACTTATCTGAAATTATTTTACCGTTTCGTTTTACTCCAAATTTTGAATTTACAGGCTATCAAGGGTTGGCAAGTCATGGCGCTGCAATTTCTATTATTGTTGCCATGTATTTTTACAGCAAAAACGTTCTTAGACGACCACAGTTATGGATTTTGGATCGAGTAGTAATACCGGTTGCCAGTGGCGCCATTTTTGTACGATTAGGGAATTTTTTTAATTCAGAAATTATAGGCTATGAAACGCAGTCCACTTTTGGAATAAAATTCATTAGAGATCACTTTAGCGCAACGGATGCAGTTAATGAAACACAAATAGCAAATCCAAAAGACGCGTACACTGCCATAGCCACTGATCCAAAATTTGCATCATTACTGGAGCAAGTTCCTGCTAAACATCCCACCCAGTTATACGAAGCGTTTTGCTACATTTTTGTTTTTGCCATCTTATTTTTCTTGTATTGGAAAACTGAAAAAAGAAAATACACTGGCTATATTTTTGGTATGTTTCTAGTTTTGTTATTCTCCGTGCGTATAGTAGTAGAATCGGTTAAAGAAAGTCAAGGAGGATTTGAAAGTGCCTTAGGATTACTTTCTACAGGTCAGTGGTTGAGTATTCCTTTTATACTCATTGGACTTTATTTTGTATTTACTGCAAAAAAAGAACAGAGTAGTTTATAAAAACTCACAGCTATCCGAAAGTTTTACTAAATAATAGAAAAACTGCCTCGACCCTTT
>NZ_JBWJVK010000111.1:0-1799 GCF_056428945.1 Flavobacterium sp. GNP010
TCCACTAGCGTGAATAATGTAATTGTCAGCCATTATAATGCCAACATGGATTATAGTTCCTTCTTCATTGTCAAAAAATGCAAGATCGCCCGGTTCACTCTCCTCAATAAAGCTTAAGGCTTCTCCTTGTGTTGATTGCTGAGAAGCATCTCTTAACAGATGAAATCCATTGAGTTTGTAAACCATTTGTGTAAAACCAGAGCAATCGATACCAAAGGGAGTTTTACCGCCCCAAAGGTAAGGTGCGTTCAAATACATAAAGGCCGAATTGATCAAGCTTTCTTTTGATTTTTCTCCGCTGGTTTTAGTTCCTTCAAAATTAAAATTAGCACTATTGATATCATTATGGTGCAGGAAAGAAACAGAAGATCCAAGAGGTATTGGAATCAATAGATTGTCTGGAGCAGTAATGTATTCTATTAAATCTGCATTGAGGATTATGGCTTCGGATGATAATTGATTAAAACTAGATTCAGAGATGGTTTGCAATTGCTTGGTATCGATCCAACCTTCATAATCATCATATTGCATTTTGACTTTAGACCATTGTTTTTGTTGTTCTAAAATTTCAAAATGTTCACCAAATAAAATTTGAGAAACGATTTCGCTTCTGTCACTGGGTTCAAGGCGAAGTGGGATTATGGCTAAATTACAAATTCCGAACATCTAAATTTAATTAAAATTTAATAATTATGGGTTGTAAAGTCTGAACTTACAACCCATACCTTATAATTATTTTAAGCTCTCTCAATTACAATTGCTGATGCACCGCCACCGCCATTACAAATTGCAGCAGCACCTATTTTTGCATTGTTTTGCTCTAAAACATTCAATAAAGTAACAATGATTCTAACGCCAGAACAACCAAGCGGATGTCCTAAAGATACTGCACCACCATTTACATTTACTTTGCTGTCTTCGAGGCCTAAAATTTTAGAATTAGCCAAACCAACAACAGCAAATGCTTCATTAAATTCAAAATAATCAACATCGCTAATTGCTATTCCTGCTTTTTCTAATGCTTTAGGCATTGCTTTTGCTGGACTTGTAGTAAACAATTTTGGTTCTTGTGCAGCATCGGCATATCCTTTGATATAGGCCAAAGGTTTTAATCCTAAAGCGATTGCTTTTTCTTCACTCATTAGGATTACAGCTGCTGCACCATCATTGATTGTAGACGCATTTGCGGCAGTTACAGTTCCGTCTTTTGTGAAAACAGCGTTCAATGAAGGTATTTTATCTAATTTTACATTAGTGAATTCTTCATCTTTAGAAACTATGATAGGATCGCCTTTTCTTTGTGGAACCGAAACCGGAACAACTTCATTGTCAAATTTACCCGAATCCCATGCTTTTGCACTACGCTCATACGATTGAATTGCGAAGTTATCTTGATCTTCACGACTAAAGTTATATTCTGTTGCGCATAAGTCAGCACATACTCCCATAGCGCTGTTATCGTAAGCATCAGTAAGACCATCTTTTTGCATTCCATCAATCATTGTTGCTGGACCAAATTTGGTTCCATTTCTAAGGTTGAGGTAATGTGGAATCATACTCATGTTTTCCATTCCGCCGGCCACTACAATTTCAGCATCCCCGCACTGTATTGCTTGTGCGCCCAGCATCACCGCTTTCATTCCCGAAGCGCATACCTTATTTATGGTAGTACAAGCAACAGAATTAGATAAACCAGCGTATAATGCAGCTTGCCTTGCAGGAGCTTGTCCTACACCAGCTTGAACTACATTACCCATAAATACTTCATCTATTAAATTTGGATCTAGATTAATTTTATC
>NZ_JBWJVK010000112.1:0-1731 GCF_056428945.1 Flavobacterium sp. GNP010
GGATCCTTTTTCACCAAAACATTTGGGTTGAGTAGGAGTTGCAGTAAAAGCGATTTCAGCAGGAGCCGCTTTGATAGTAACCGTTATTGATTTAGAACAACCGTTAGCATCAGTAGCGGTGTAGGTATAATTTCCGGCAGCTAAATTAGTTGTAGCAGTTGCATTGAAAGTAACAGTTCCAGTTCCCCCTGTTGGCGTGCTTAATACTACGGATCCTTTTTCACCAAAACATTTGGGTTGAGTAGGAGTTGCAGTAAAAGCGATTGCGGGTGTAATTGTTAATTTAACAGCTGTTCTATTTAAACTTGAACAGGTACCATTTGAATATTCTGCATAATAAGTTATCGAGTCCACAGTTTTTAAAGTAGGATTTGAAACAATATTTCCATTCGTTGCGGAATCATACCAAGTTATACCAGTAGTTGATGATAAAGCAGTATTTGCATTTAGTGTCTGTATTGGTGTTGCTTCACATTCAGAAATATTACCGTTACTTGTTGGTTGATTTGGCACAAATGTGATCGTTATTTTAGCCTCGTTTGATATTAATCCAGTTAAATCTTTAATGGTATAATTAATAGGGGTTGGATTATTTTTAAAACTAGCTAACGGAACAAAAGTTACTATTCCACTGGAGTTAACATACCAAGTTCCCTGTCCTAATACCGTTAAGGAAGTTTGAATTCCAAACTGAGATGGATTTAAATCTACGGTTACTTTATCTATATTTTGATTCGAATCGACATCGTTAGTGGTAACATCTTGATTTACTGAACCATACAATTTACATGCACTAGAATCATCATTTGCTATGGGCGCTTTAGGAATAGTAAAACGTACTTCCCCAAAACTTATTGAACTTTGTCTATTACTAGACCGACTGCTATTGCCAAGTCGAAAGTTTATTGCATTGAGAGTTCCAAAATTAATAGCAGCTATGTAACGTGTATTTGCGATGCTTATAGGGTCAACCGAATTGCTCGGTCCTTGAAACCTAGTATATGGCGTTATTGTGCTAACGGTTATAAAACTGTTAGATTCAAGTGTATAGTTTTCGTTATTAGGTCTTGCAACATCAAAAAATTCATTTCCGTCCAAATCAAGAACTTCTAAAATAAAAGAGCTTAAATCAATTTTTAATTGTTGTGCTGTGTTAAATGTTCCTCCTTTATAGAACGTAAATTGAAATTCAACATTTCCGTTGACTTGAGACGTACTAATCACAGGTTGAAATCTATCTTTTAGACTTCCTCCTCCATTATTCAGATTATCAACATCAACAATTGTAGCATTGGTTATTTTAACAATGGTAACAATAGCATCGACATCAGTTCCATCAACATTGGTAACAGCGGGATAACGATATTTGGCACCGACTGTTTTATCGGTTCCAGATATTAACATAGGTGTTGTGAATTTTGGTATTTGTGAATATGAATTGAGGGAAACTAATAGAAAAAGAATAAAATATATTTTTTTGCTTATTTTTAAAGTAATTTTATTCATGATTTTCCAGTATTTGAGATGTTAAAAAAAAATCTTTTTTAAATTTTTCAAGAGTATTTTAAACATAATAATTTATAAAAGTTAATATAAATAGTGAAATGATTTATTTGTGATTATCAGGTTTGAAATAATTTTATAAAAAGTTCCAAGCATTAGATATAAAATTTTGGAAACATTTGTTTAAATAATTTATCTAAATAAATGTTTTATCTTAAATAATTATTT
>NZ_JBWJVK010000113.1:0-1641 GCF_056428945.1 Flavobacterium sp. GNP010
AGGGTCGAGGCAGTTTTTCTATTATTTAGTAAAACTTTCGGATAGCTGTGTTAAAAATAGTAAAATTGATGAGTTTATTTATTACATCTATTATTTAACTTGTCGGAAAATATTAATTAATTGTAAAAAGAAATTGTCGAATTTAATTCCAGAATTCTTATTCAAACCTGAGAGCATGTCAAAACAAAAAATAACTGATATTTTATCAAACAGAGATAAAATTGAAAAGCCGTTTGAAACAAAGCTTTCAAATGAGCTATTTTTAAAAGCTCAAAACCTATATTAAACACTGATTTACAGATGTTTGTATTCGTTTGTAAAAATCACCCCTCGTTCTAGCCTAATTTTACCAATGAAAATCAATTAAAATCATTGAAAATATGGCAACATCAATTACACCCTTACAAAATGAGGAATTATTCACATTTCCTGCCCCTGAAGATCAACTAAGACAAAAAGAGGTAGCTACATTATTTGGAAGATCGGTTCAAACGATCATTAATTGGAAAAAAAAAGGTAAAATCCCTTATTTTCAAATGGGAAGATTCCCCGTCTTTAGTAAAAAGCAGCTCATTCAAGTTGCTTCTAGAAATCAACACTTGATAAAAATTTAAAACAAAAAGAGCAGAGTCTTCAGCTATGCTCTTTTTGTATTGTTTAATTCTACTAATTGTATATCAAGCAAATATACAAAAAACCCTTTGTATGATGAAAAACCAGTATTTAAGAATAGGCACGTCATATTTTAAGAGATCCCTATACCCTTTATCATCAGGAGATTTTATCGAGATCTTAGTCATTTGGTCTGCTGAGTTGATCAGACAAGACCACGGTAAAGATGTACTTGCGGAAATCGAAAAATTTGATGGCTTTATTTGCCTCCCTGAAAATCGCAAGGAGTACTTTAAAAAAAGAGTACAGGACTATTACAACACTTATCACCAAATTAGCAAATCACCTTCTGAAGGCGAAATTACAAGCACATTAAGTTTTTTAACACATATTTTTGGAGATCAGCTTGAACTTGGACTTGATTACTTGCAACTAATTTACTTACGGCCAACACAAATTTTACCAATTCTTTGTTTGGTAAGTAAGGAGCGTTCAACGGGTAAGTCAACCTTTCTCAAGTGGTTAAAGGAAATTTTCGAATACAATTTAACTTTTTTAACTAACAGCGATTTTACTTCAAATTTTAATAGTGATTGGACATCAAAACTACTGATCTGCATTGATGAAGTATTATTTAAAACAGATGAGCTCACTGAACGCATAAAATACCTCTCTACAACAAATACTTATAAAACTGAGGCAAAAGGAAAAGACAAAAGGGAATCTTCTTTTTTTGGGAAGTTTATCCTTTGTTCGAATAAAGAGACCTCGTTCTTAAAAGTAGAAGCGGACGAAATCAGGTTTTGGATCATTAAAATAAATCGCTACCAGAAAGAAGATGTTCATCTACTGAAAAAACTAATTGCTGAGATTCCAGCATTTTTGCACTTGCTAACGAACAGAAAACTTTCAACGGAGAACCAGTCCCGAATGTGGTTTACACCAGAGCAAATCAGAACTAATGCATTATTAAAATTAATACGGCATAATTCGAATCAAATAGAACGAGAGTTAGCAAACTCTTTAATG
>NZ_JBWJVK010000114.1:0-1535 GCF_056428945.1 Flavobacterium sp. GNP010
CCCTGTTCGGATACATAAAAAAAGGATGCCACTTCCATCAGGGCTATCTAAAAATAGTATGTTCTCAATCACGATTTTCTAAAAATGTAATAGTCCAACTATTCGAATTAAGTTTACTTTTGCAGCATGATAAAATGGATAAACAAACTGCTTTCAATTGAAAACGCAGAAGATAATATACCCAATATGAAGAAATTTTTAATCGTAGGACTAGGCAATATCGGTGCAGAATACGTGAATACAAGACACAACATCGGTTTTAAAATAGTTGATTTTTTAGCAAAGAAAGAGAATGTCACTTTTGAAACCGTAAAACTAGGTGCACTAGCTAAATACACATTCAAAGGAAAAACTTTCTTCTTGTTAAAACCCAACACTTACATGAACTTAAGCGGTAAAGCCGTTCAATACTGGATGGATAAAGAAAACATACCATTAGAAAATATTTTCATTATTACAGATGATTTAAACCTTTCTTTTGGAACCGTTCGGATCAAACCAAAAGGAAGTGATGGCGGACATAACGGTTTAAAAAATATTAATCTTGTTCTGAACACACAAAACTATACGCGATTTCGCTTTGGAATCAGTGATGAATTCAAAAAAGGAAAACAAGTAGATTATGTTCTTGGTGAATGGGATGACGCAGAAAAACTGGCACTACCAGAACGATTAGAATTGACTTCAGAAATCATAAAATCATTTGGAACAGCTGGTTTAGAAAACACAATGACTGCTTTTAATGGAAAATAAAACCATTACTTTTCTGTATACCAACAAAATGGACTTTGAATTAATTTGTATTAGAGCGTAATAATAATTAAATTTAGTGCATCATTCAATGATTTATAGGAAAACAGCACTTTACGCCCCAAATTGTAAAAGCAATTAAAAAACGATACCATGAAAAAAATTACTTTCATACTACTACTTTGCCTATTTTTTTCAGCTCATAATTCGTTTGCGCAAGTAAACAACACTACCGAAGTTTCCCTTTTTGGCAAGAACAAAATTATCAAAACAGGAGAAGTCATTCGTTGCGCTAGCACGGAATATGAAGAATACTTGAAGTCTAAAAACCCCAATAGATTATCAAATTCCGAATTTGAACAATGGATTACTCCAAAAATTGCTCTTGAAAAAGAAAGAAGGAAAAATGCACCTAAAGGTTCCAGAGTCAATGCCGTAATCACAATTCCAGTTGTAGTACATGTTATTCATAACGGAGATGTAATAGGTACTGATGAAAATATTTTTGACGAGCAAATACTTTCGCAAATACAAGTTATAAACGAGGATTTTAGGAGAAAATCAGGAACACCCGGCTTTAACACAAATCCTGTAGGCGCAGATGTTGAGATAGAATTTGCTTTAGCAAAAAGAGATCCCTCTGGAGTTTTGACTAATGGTATTGACCGCGTTAACTTAGAACAAGTAAGTTGGTCAACCGATGATATAGATACCATGGTAAAGCCATTAACTATATGGAATCCTGATAAATACTTGAATATTTGGGTTATTAAATTTGAAATAAG
>NZ_JBWJVK010000115.1:0-1510 GCF_056428945.1 Flavobacterium sp. GNP010
GGGACGTTGTGGGCAATTTTAGAAAAACTGTGAGAAAAAACATCATTTTAATATCAATATTAGTATTTGCTTCTTGTTCAAGTTTGAGGAAACTTCCAAAAGAACATTACTATGAGTTCTTCTATAACTTCTATAGAGAATTCAAAAATGACACATTATCATTCCACATAAAAAATCCTCTTAAATGTCCGGTAAATGTTAAATTAGTAAAAGATTCTCTAAATCCAAATATCGAAAATTTATTTGGTCAGATAACTTTAAAGGAATTACAAGACACCACAGTCAACTTTATTTATCCAAAATTCAATCAAACCAATAACACAAAATATATTGTTAGATATGGAGATTTTAATAAAAAAATTGTGAAAAATCAAGTTTCTTACCCTTTCTCTGAAGGCAAAGAGTATAAAATCATTCAAGGCTACAACGGAAAATTCTCCCATAACAATCTATATAGTCAATATGCGATAGATTTTGATTTACAAGTTGGTGATACAATAACAAGTGTTGATAGTGGTTATGTAGTTGGAGTAATTGAAGATTACAAAGATTACGGAACAAGCAAAAAATGGTTAGAAAATGACAAAAGTAATTATATAACTATTTATCACCCACAAAGCGGAATCTATACCCAATATGCACATTTAGACCATAAAGGTTCTATTGTTAAGTTGGGAGATTTTGTAAGAAAAGGACAACCAATTGGTATTTGTGGTATGACAGGTTTTACAACAACACCTCATTTGCATTTTAACGTAAAAATACCAACAGATAAAAACGGATTAATATCAACGAAAATTGAATTTGAAAGTGGAATTAAAGGCGAAAATTTAAGGAAAAAAGACAGAGTAAAATAGAAAAACTGCCCACAACAGATAAGGTTTCGTTGCGGCTGCAAGCCGAACAATGAAACCTGTGTTGAACGGAACCGTTCATCGGCAGGAACTATGGAGTTATCGTAAAGTTTAGAGAGAGAATTTCAAGAGGCAAGTGTGCCTCTTTTTTTGTGGGGTAAAATCAAGATGGTTTTTACGTGTTTTCCTGTGCCAAAGTTTCGGGATTAGGCACACATGCCCTTACCCACAAAATTAGCTTTTATAGGGAATAGTGTTTTGGCCACCGCCAATATACCATCCCGACGCTTCGGGAGGTGGACCACGCTGGTCAAAAACCGCTATCCGATGTAAATTGCCCATTTTACAACACGGACATTTAGGTAAAAAAAGCTTCTTTTCTGCTTTTTCTAACACTTTTACTTTGAGTTTCTCTTGTAAAAGCTTTAGTTTTTGACGTTTCCATGTACTGCTCAAAAAACCGTAATGACGGATCTTGACAAAACGTTTGGGCAAAATATGCAACGCAAACCGCCGAATAAATTCTTGATGCGTCAGTGTCATCTTCTTTTTTGCACCTGCTACTCGGTAATCTTTGTAATCAAAAGTCACATTTTGAGCATCAATACTTTTAATTCTCTGGTTACTAATGGCGATTTTATGGGTGTAACGTCCCA
>NZ_JBWJVK010000116.1:0-1492 GCF_056428945.1 Flavobacterium sp. GNP010
GTCATAATATCCTATTTTAGTTATCTTTGAAAAGTACTACTTTTTCGGTTTCGCGCTACCGAAGGTTTAGTTCAACAGCTACTATAAGCTATTGCCGTATCAGGCTTTGGTTATTATTGTTTTGTTTTTGGGATTATCCCGCTTATTTGAATTATTGTTTTGTACTTTTCGTCAACATCGTATAGTAGCGGAACGTTGGCAGTAATTCCCACATATTTACACCAAAAATTAACACTTTCAGATAACGGAAGAAAGTAAATAGTAAAAAAAATATTAGTTTGAATTTTATAGAAAAAAAAAGTAAATGGATGCAACAAAATTAAAAAATGTAATTGCTGATTTAGTAAATGAAAATGATGACACAGATATTCAACAAATGAATAATCTTGTAAATCTAATTAGCTCAAATCAAAGTACAGAAATATCCAATTCAATAAAAAAAATTAACGGCAATTTTGATTTAAGTGTGGTTAATAATTATTCACCGAGTAATTTAAAAATATTAGAAGAAATTGGTGGAATTGAGTATTTTGGTGAAAATGCAAAGCAAATAATTAATACAATTTTAAATGGCAATTCATATAATCTTCAGAAAGTAATTACTGATTTGCAAAATTATTTTAACAAAAGAAGTGAATTTATTGCAACTCTCAAATCAACAGATGAGAATTTAAACAAACTAAATATTAAAAATCATTTCCACGATGATTATACGTTCGAGATTGGAATATTAATGCCTTCAGAATTTACAAACAAAAAAATTAATAGGGTAACAAAAGAATTAAATCATTGGGATAAAGTTTTCAAAACACTCAAAGAATTAATTGGAGAACCAGTTGAAGACACCGAAATTAATTTTGTAAGCAATGGTTCATTGCAATTTTTCATAGATAATAGTAAAGAAATAAGTTCTTGTTTGGCTCTAACAATTGTCGGTATAGTTAAGCTTTATAAAGATATAATTGAAATTAGATTAGCAAAAGCGAAACTAAAAAAATTAGGTGTTAGTACAGGTGAGCAAAAAACAATTGAAAAACAAGAAAAAGAATATTTTACAAAGCAAATTGAAAAAATTTCTACAGATATTATAAAAGATTTTGCCAGCAAAAATATAGAAGCAGGAAGATTAAATGAAATAAAAATAGCAATGAAAGGTCACGTAACATACATTGCTAAATGCATAGATAACGGTTTGACAATAGAAATAATTCCTCCAGAATTAGTTGAACCAACTTTACCAAAAGAAGACGAAAATAATAAGTCCGAAATTAAATCAATAAAAGACAATTATAATGATGCACTAAAAAAAATAGAAATCGTTCAGAAATCAATGGAAACGATAAAAACTATTGGAGAAACAGGAATTGATATTATGAAATTTCTGGCTGAAAATGAAGAAAATGAGGAAACTGACATTGACGAATAAATAACTACTGCCAACAGATAAGGTTTCGTTGCGGCTGCAAGCCGAACAATGAAACCTGTGTTGAAC
>NZ_JBWJVK010000117.1:0-1392 GCF_056428945.1 Flavobacterium sp. GNP010
GACCACAGGAGTTAATGTAAGCCCATCGAATTGTGCTACAGCTACGCTAACAGTAGTGGTAAGCAATCCATTGGTAGCCAACAATGATACAATAGGATCTGCAGGTGGTAGTGTAATTACAAACGATACAATAAACGGAGTGCCAGCAACTACAGCCAATACAGACGTGACACCAGTGACAAATGGTCCATTGAGTATTGATACAGACGGGAATTTGACAGTAGCTCCAAACACGCCATCAGGCACGTACATGATAGTATACGAAATCTGCGAAGCAGGTGCAATTCCAGTAAATTGCAAAACAGCTACAGCAACGGTTAATTATGTAAATCCATTAGTTGCTAGTAATGATACTTTTACAGCAACAGGAGGGAATGTGTTAGGGAATGACAGTGTCAACGGCGCACCCGCTACGATGACCAATATTGTAGTAACGCCAGTAAGCACAGGACCATTAAGTTTAGATGCGTCTGGAAACCTTACAGTAGCACCAAACACGCCAAGTGGTACCTATACTATTGTTTATGAAATTTGTCAAACAGGAATGACACCTGCAAATTGCACCACAGCTACAGTAACGGTAGTTATCAATAACCTAATTACTGCCAATAATAATACCTTCCCGCCAACAGGGGGTAATGTAATAGAAAATGATGCGGTTAATGGAATGCAAGCTACCACAGCCAATACTGATGTGACACCAGTAACAAATGGCCCATTAAGTATAGATATTGATGGAAACTTAACAGTAGCGCCAAACACACCAAGTGGAACATACTCCATAACATATGAGATTTGTGAAGCAGGAGCAAAACCATCGAACTGTACACGAGCTACAGCAACAGTTGTAGTAAGTAGTACAATTGTAGCCAATAATGATGCCTTTTCAGCTACAGGTGGAAATGTATTAGCAAACGATACTGTTAATGGAATGCAAGCTACCACAGCCAATACTGATGTGACATCAGTAACAAATGGTCCATTAAGTATAGACGCAAATGGAAACTTAACAGTAGCACCTAATACAACAGCAGGAACCTACACGATTACCTACCAAGTTTGTGAAACAGGCTCTAACCCGTTGAGATGTAGTACAGCCCAAGCTACTGTAGTTGTAAATGAAGTGCCAGCAATAGCCATAATTAAAACAGCTGTTTTCAATGATGAAAATGGAGATGGTTTTGCACAAGCAGGTGA
Organism: Flavobacterium sp. GNP010; assembly: GCF_056428945.1. Classification (NCBI taxonomy): domain Bacteria; kingdom Pseudomonadati; phylum Bacteroidota; class Flavobacteriia; order Flavobacteriales; family Flavobacteriaceae; genus Flavobacterium; species Flavobacterium sp. GNP010. The sequence continues at coordinate 1,198 of NZ_JBWJVK010000117.1, forward strand.
GAGTATAACCTATAGCTTTGCGGTAAGCAACTTAGGAAACACGTCGTTAAGCAATGTAACAGTAACCGATGTTCTACCAGGTTTGATACTATCGGGTAATAGCATACCTTTATTACCAGTAGGAGCGACAAACAATACTGCCTATCAAGGAGTGTATCGATTAACACAAGCCGATATCAATTTAGGAAGTGTAAC
>NZ_JBWJVK010000118.1:0-1351 GCF_056428945.1 Flavobacterium sp. GNP010
CTATATGGAATCCTGATAAATACTTGAATATTTGGGTTATTAAATTTGAAATAAGTAAACTTTTGGGTTATGCTCAATTTCCTAGTAATTCTACTCTAGCTGGTATCAATGCAAATGAAGGTCCTGCAAATACTGATGGTGTTGTGATAGCATATAAGTTTTTTGGCTCATTGAGCTATTTTCCAGCTGGAACTTATGGAGCTCCATATGATAAAGGTAGAACAGCCTCGCATGAAATAGGACATTGGTTAGGATTACGCCATATTTGGGGAGATGGGGACTGCTCAGTAGATGATTTCTGTTTGGACACTCCAAATGCAGGTAAAGAAAACTATGGTTGCCCTATAGGGGCTGACTCCTGCAAACCTTCTCCCGGGTTAGACATGATTGAAAACTACATGGATTATACAGATGACACTTGTATGAACATTTTTACCGCCGATCAAAAAAACAGAATGATCACCGTTATGAATAATTCCACACGAAGAGCATCATTAAAAACTTCAGATGCACTGACACCGGGAATTCTGCTTACAAATGATGCGTCAACACTAGTTGTCAATTTAAACATTAATTGTAGTAAAACTTTCTTGCCCAGAATAAAAATTACAAATAAAGGAACTGCACCTTTGACACAAGCCTCAATTCGATACGGTGTTGACAACCAAAATTTACAAACATACAACTGGACGGGTACGCTGGCGAATAATCAATCACAGAACGTTACATTAAGTGCTATCACATCTACCATAGGAGTCCATAATTTTAACGCTACGATACTAAGTACTAACGGCACAACAGATCAAAACACTGCAAACAACAGTAGTAATATAGATTTTGAAATTTTAAACTCTGTAAACTATACCTCTAATACAGTAAACTTTTCACTACAGCAGGACTACTACGGAGAAGAAACTACTTGGGAATTAAAAAATACTGCAGGTGTTGTTTTATACAAAGGTGGACCATTTACTAATACCAAACGCACTGAGCCACTCCCTGCTTTAATAACAGAAACCTTTAACCTTCCTAGTAATGATTGTTATACATTCTCCATTTATGATAGCGGAGGAGATGGCATCTGTTGTGATTACGGAGATGGATCCTATTCTTTAAAAACACCGTCTGGAGACATAATCGTTTCCGGTGGAAATTTCACTGGATCAGAAACAACGAAATTCAGCAATAATTCACTAGCAACAAATGAATTTGAAAGTGAAAGTTCCGTTTATCTGTATCCTAACCCTACCTCTACTTTATTACAAATCGCTGTTGAAAATAAATTAGACATTCCAGAGAACTATACCATCATTAACACTTTAGGTCAAATTATAAAAGCTAAAAAAATAGA
>NZ_JBWJVK010000119.1:0-1341 GCF_056428945.1 Flavobacterium sp. GNP010
TAGCAGCAGGAAGTGTGATAGGAAACGACAGCTTAAACGGAGTTGCAGTAACGACCACAAACACGAATGTTACGCCAATCACTACAGGACCAATTTTAGTAGATGCAGACGGGAATGTAACCATTGCAGCGAATACCCCAACGGGACCTTACACGGTTACGTATACCATCTGTGAGTCCGATACGACCACAGGAGTTAATGTAAGCCCATCGAATTGTGCTACAGCTACGCTAACAGTAAACGTAGTGGGTCAAATCATTGCAGGAAACGATACTTTAGGAACACCAGCAGCACCATTGGCTTCAGGCACTACACCAGTAGCAGCAGGAAGCGTGATAGGAAACGACAGCTTAAACGGAGTTGCAGTAACGACCACAAACACGAATGTTACGCCAATCACTACAGGACCAATTTTAGTAGATGCAGACGGGAATGTAACCATTGCAGCGAATACCCCAACGGGACCTTACACGGTTACGTATACCATCTGTGAGTCCGATACGACCACAGGAGTTAATGTAAATCCATCGAATTGTGCTACAGCTACGCTAACAGTAAACGTAGTGGGTCAAATCATTGCAAATGACGATACTTTAGGCACACCAGCAGCACCATTGGCTTCAGGCACTACACCAGTAGCAGCAGGAAGTGTGATAGGAAACGACAGCTTAAACGGAGTTGCAGTAACGACGACAAACACAAATGTTACGCCAATCACTACGGGAGCAATTTTAGTAGATGCAGACGGAAACGTAACCATTGCGGCTAACACCCCAACGGGACCTTACACGGTTACCTATACCATCTGTGAGTCCGATACGACCACAGGAGTTAATGTAAATCCATCGAATTGTGCTACAGCTACGCTAACAGTAAACGTAGTGGGTCAAATCATTGCAAATGACGATACTTTAGGCACACCAGCAGCACCATTGGCTTCAGGCACTACACCAGTAGCAGCAGGAAGTGTGATAGGAAACGACAGCTTAAACGGAGTTGCAGTAACGACCACAAACACGAATGTTACGCCAATCACTACAGGACCAATTTTAGTAGATGCAGACGGGAATGTAACCATTGCAGCGAATACCCCAACGGGACCTTACACGGTTACGTATACCATCTGTGAGTCCGATACGACCACAGGAGTTAATGTAAGCCCATCGAATTGTGCTACAGCTACGCTAACAGTAAACGTAGTGGGTCAAATCATTGCAAATGACGATACTTTAGGCACACCAGCAGCACCATTGGCTTCAGGCACTACACCAGTAGCAGCAGGAAGTGTGATAGGAAACGACAGCTTAAACGGAGTTGCAGTAACGACGACAAACACAAATG
>NZ_JBWJVK010000120.1:0-1331 GCF_056428945.1 Flavobacterium sp. GNP010
AAAACTTTCGGATAGCTGTGATTTATAGTATTTCTTTAATTCCGTTTTACGGTTCGCAATTGGTAGTTATTAAAAAAACTTTTAATACACATTCATTTGACCCAACCAACAAGGCAATCTAATACTTTTTAAAATACTAAAACGAGCAGTTTGCTCAGTTTTTTTGACTTGTTTTAGTTGCTCTCGTTTTCTGGCACAGTTTGCAAAACCGCCTATCGAACCGCTTACATATCAAAATGTTTTGTTACAAGCCACATTTATGGAAAGCATCACAGAAAAAGTCAGGAAACTTTAATCATATTTAGCGTTTTCAAGAACTTGTAAAAAACGCAAAGTCAGAGACATTTGCGCAGCCCGCACGACAACTTATTCACTCTTCGAAGAGCGGGGGACATTTGCGCAGCCCGCACGGTACTTGTTCATTCTTCAAAGAGCGGGGACCATCGAAGACAAGCTACTCACTTCAAATAGCGGGTACGAGCAAGATGCTCGCGCTAGCGCCTGTGTTACTTAACGCTCAAGCCAGCTAGGGGTATTTTTCAATATTCAAATCTTCTTTTACTCTAACATAGTAACTTTTAATTTTATACTTCAAGCTTACGGTGTAAATAGTATCTTCTGTATATCTTAAAATCTTTTCTTTATCTCCCATAACTTTTAATACAGAATCTTTAGTTACACTCCACTTGTTAATGTCTGGGTCTTGAATATCCCAAAAATAACGTCTTTTATTTTCTACTTTATCAAAAGAATATTTTTTTAATTTTCCGTTTTTATCAAAACTAAAAGTAAATCCATAATATTCGGCTCTTTTTCTTGGCCATTCGTAATTCCAATATTGGACGGAATCTTTACAAATTAAATACTCCAACTCTTTTTGCTTGTTGGCACAACCAAATGAAATGCATAAAACTAAAACAAGTATCTTTTTCATATTATTCTTGAGGATTTTTCAAGTGTACTAAACTAACACCATATGTCTTTTTTCCTACTATAACATCAACACCATTTCCATCAAACTCAGATTTGATTTGAACGCCATTTTTAGTATTAAATTTATTAAAATTAGCCACATTAGATTTCAAATTATCAAAACTAATTTCTTTATTTAAATACGCATTATAAGTTCTAACAACAAAACCTGTTGCAACAGAATACTTATTATTTTTACTCGTGTTACTAAAATCTGAAGCTTTACTTTGTTTCAAATATACATTGGCATGATTTACAAATGTATATTTATTTTGAGGAATATTCTCGTTTTTGTGCCCTTCTTCGTGGTCAAGAGTACTTCCTAAATCATGATCATTATCATATACCCCATGTTGTAA
>NZ_JBWJVK010000121.1:0-1324 GCF_056428945.1 Flavobacterium sp. GNP010
TAAGGTTTCGTTGCGGCTGCAAGCCGAACAATGAAACCTGTGTTGAACGGAACCGATTACATGCCGTCAACACTTATGGAGTTATCGTAAAGTTTAGAGAGAGAATTTCAAGAGGCAAGTGAGCCTCTTTTTTTGTGCGGTAAAATCAAGATGGTTTTTACGTGTTTTCCTTTCCCGAAGTTTCGGGATTAGGCGCACGTGCCCTTACCCATAATTTAGCTTTTACAGGGAAAGGAGTTTTGGCCACCGCCAAGATACCAAGCAGGTGGTCCACGCTGGTCAAAAACCGCTATCCGATGTAAATTGCCCGTTTTGCAATACGAACATTTAGGTAAAAAAGGCTTCTTTTCTACTTTTTCTAGCACTTTTACTTTGAGTTTCTCTTGTAAAAGCTTCAATTTTTGACGCTTCCATGTGCTGCTCAAAAAACCGTAATGACGGATCTTGACAAAACGTTTAGGCAAAATATGCAACGCAAAACGCCGAATAAATTCCTTATGAGTAAGCGTCATTTGTTTTTTAACACCCGCTACTCGGTAATCCTTGTACGCAAAAGTTACATTTTGCCCGTCAATACTTTTAATTCTGTTGTTGCTAATGGCGATTTTATGGGTGTAACGCCCCAAATATTCCACCACCGACATTGTATTTCCAAAAGGTTTCTTAGCAAAAACAACCCACGGTTTTTTCCATAAATCCTGCCTGATTTGTTCGTATTGGATAGGTGATTTCGCCTTGAGTTTGGCGCAATATTTAGCCCTAAAAACTTTTGACAAAGCTTTTACTGGGAACAAGAATTTACCATCGGTTCTTGCGTTTTTCCACTGCCCATCTCTATTGATTCCACCACCGGGAACAATACAATGCAGGTGCGGATGCAAGCTCAATTGCTGTCCCCAAGTGTGCAAAACCGCAATCATTCCCATTTGCATTTCTTTGGCTTTGCCAAAGGTTTTTAGTGTTTCCCATGTCGCTTCAAAAAGCGTATCGTAAACCAATTTTGGCTGATGTATCGCTAATGAATTGATACTATCGGGCAAGGTAAAAACCACGTGGAAGTATGGCACAGGCAAGAGTTCTGTTTCTCTAGCCTGGATCCAATCTTCGCGTTTGTTACCCTGACACTTGGGACAATGCCTATTGCGGCAACTGTTATAACTTATAGTAATGTTTCCACAGTCATCACACCCATCAATATGACCACCCAACTCAGCGGTTCTGCACTTTTTAATGGCATAAAGCGTACGAAGTTGCCACGTATTGAGCCCGTAACTTTCAATTTTAGAGCCTACTTTTCGCAGTACATCGGCTACTTCCGACTGCA
>NZ_JBWJVK010000122.1:0-1231 GCF_056428945.1 Flavobacterium sp. GNP010
TGCATATCATGAAGCGATACTTCCTATTATTAAAAATGTCGATGTTTTGTACCACGAAGCAACTTTCTTGCAATCAGAAGAAAGCTTGGCAAAAAAGACATTACACTCCACATCCAAAGAAGCAGCTACAATTGCATTAAAAGCGAATGTCAAGCAATTAATTTTGGGACATTATTCAACTCGATACGAAAATATTGATTTTTTTAGAGAAGAAGCTGCTGCGATTTTCCCCGAGGTTGTATTGGCTGATGATGGCAAAATTTTTGAATTTTAAATAAATCAATTTTTTTTGCTTAGCCGCTTATCTGTATCTAAATCTATTAAAATGCACCATATAATTATTGAATAATCTTAAAAACATATAACAATGAATGATTTAAGTAACTACAGAAAGTCTTACGATAAGAGTGAGCTATTAGAATCAAGTATACCAGACAATCCAATTAGCCTTTTTAACACATGGTTTCATGAAGTAGAGGACCTTGGAGGAGATAGCGAAGTTAATGCCATGACAGTAGCTACAATTGGTCTAGATGGGTTTCCAAAGGCTAGAGTAGTTTTGTTGAAAAATTTTGATGAAGAAGGGTTTGTTTTTTATACCAATTATAATTCAGAAAAGGGTAAGGCAATTGATCAAAATCCCAATATTTGCCTATCGTTTTTTTGGCACACAATGGAACGACAAGTTATTATTAAAGGTATCGCTAAAAGAACAACGGAAGAAACTTCGGATCGTTATTTTGACTCTAGACCTGATGGCAGTAAACTAGGAGCTATCGTTTCTAATCAAAGTGAAATTATTCCTTCTCGTGACTTTTTAGAAAATAATCTAAAACAATTGGAGAATGATTTTAATAATGAACCAATCCCAAGACCTGTTCACTGGGGAGGATTTCTTGTAACCCCTTTAGAGATAGAATTTTGGCAGGGAAGGCCTAATCGATTGCACGATAGAATCAGGTATAGTGCTTATAATCAGCTTTCTTGGAAAATAGATCGCCTCTCTCCATAATGTAAGAAATATGTATATGTAAATGTTTTTTTGATGTAGTTTATCGATTATTTTTGGTGCTTAAACGATAAAATGAATATGTTTGATAAAGAATTTCAAACCTATTATTTATTTATTAAAGAAGTTTGCCCCACAATCTACTTTAAACTTAATCTACTACATTATGAAAACAACATTACTTCGTGCATTATTGCTATTGACTGTGATATGCACCATGAA
>NZ_JBWJVK010000123.1:0-1213 GCF_056428945.1 Flavobacterium sp. GNP010
ATGTCCTCCCTGATAGGAAGTTATGGCAATAGCATTTGCATCTTCTTGGATTGCTGTATTCACTACTTCTTCTACACTTCGGTCGTGGCCAAGGTGAATCACCTCAACTCCTGTAGACTGAATAATTCTACGCATAATGTTGATAGCGGCATCATGACCGTCAAAAAGAGCTGCAGCGGTAACAATTCTTACTTTATTGTTAGGGATATATGGTATTTGTTGTTCCATTTTATGAATATGATAATTTAAGCCTGCAATTTACAATTTTATTTTAAAAATCATTTGTTGTTGTTCCTTGTTGTTCGTAAATAAAGGAGAATTTTGTTGTCTAGCCCCGATTGAAGCGGCATCCCCCGTTTTTTTCTGGCGGGGATATAGCGTAAAGCGGGACAGATTATGATTAAAACACCAAAATTAGTGCTCCAAAATATTAGTTGGCTTTATTTTTGAATAAGTTGTATTTTTACAAATGCCGTTTGGCGAATTAATGAATACCTAATTTACGATGAAAAAAATTATTATTGTACTAGTAGCGGTTTCGCTCTCCAGTTGCGCCGAAATGCAACAAGTAATGAATCAGTTTCCGCAAACGCAAGGGATAGGAGGTCTTGATATTGCTGGAGGATTAAAGGAAGCGCTAAACAACGGAATTTCGAAACAAGTAACAAAATTGACAGCTACCGATGGTTTTTTTCGAAATGAGGCAGTGAAAATTTTATTGCCAGAAGAACTAAGAAAAGTAGATGCTGGTTTGCGTAGAATTGGATTAAGCTCATTAGCGGACGAAGGTTTGAAAGTATTGAATCGCGCTGCTGAAGATGCTGTGAAGGAAGCGACTCCCATATTTGTTGACGCCGTAAGAAATATGACATTTAATGATGCAAGAACTATTTTGATGGGGAATCAAAGTTCAGCAACAACGTACTTACAAAATAGCACTACTACTGCTTTATACGGAAAATTTAATCCTGTAATTAAAAATTCATTCACAAAAGTAGGTGCAGATAAGGTTTGGAGTAATATTATTACCAAATACAATAGCATTCCGCTAGTGAACAAAGTGAATCCTGATTTGACTGATTATGTGACCAATCAAGCGTTAAATGGCGTTTTTAAGATGGTTGCTGTCGAGGAAAAAAATATTAGAACAAATTTGAGTGCGAGAACTTCGGTGCTGTTGCAAAAGGTATTTGCTATGCAGGATGCAAAATAA
>NZ_JBWJVK010000124.1:0-1090 GCF_056428945.1 Flavobacterium sp. GNP010
TCAATACTTTTAATTCTCTGGTTACTAATGGCGATTTTATGGGTGTAACGTCCCAAATATTCCACCACCGACTTTGTATTTCCAAAAGGTTTCTTAGCAAAAACAACCCACGGTTTTTTCCATAAATCCTGCCTGATTTGTTCGTATTGGATAGGTGATTTCGCCTTGAGTTTGGCGCAATATTTAGCCCTAAAAACTTTTGACAAAGCTTTTACTGGGAACAAGAATTTACCATCGGTTCTTGCGTTTTTCCACTGCCCATCTCTATTGATTCCACCACCGGGAACAATACAATGCAGGTGCGGATGCAAGCTCAATTGCTGTCCCCAAGTGTGCAAAACCGCAATCATTCCCATTTGCATTTCTTTGGCTTTGCCAAAGGTTTTTAGTGTTTCCCATGTCGCTTCAAAAAGCGTATCGTAAACCAATTTTGGCTGATGTATCGCTAATGAATTGATACTACTTGGCAAGGTAAAAACCACGTGGAAGTACGGCACTGGCAAGAGTTCTGTTTCTCTAGCCTGGATCCAATCTTCGCGTTTGTTGCCCTGACACTTGGGACAATGTCTGTTGCGGCAAGAGTTGTAGCTTATGGTAATGTTTCCACAGTCATCACATGCATCGATATGACCACCCAACTCCGCTGTTCGGCACTTTTTAATGGCGTAAAGCGTACGAAGCTGCCACGTATTGAGTCCATAACTTTCAATTTTAGAGCCTACTTTTCGCAGTACATCGGCTACTTCCGACTGCATTGTGCAAAAAGCGTATCGAGTGGACTAAAAATGCGCTGACTCTCGAGTTGGGCAATATGGAGGTATTCCATTGTAGTCTCAACATTTTGATGTCCCAAAAGGTCTTTGAGCGTCATAATATCCATGCCGTCTTCCAGCAAATGAGTGGCATAAGAGTGTCGCAAGGTATGGGTGTGAACTTCTTTGATTATTCCTGCTGCTTTTGCCACTTGCTTAACCGCCCATTGCACGCCACGTTGTGAATAGCGATTGTCAAAATCACCACCTGCTCCAGTAGGCAAAGGCTGTCCGTTAAAAAGATAATCTTGAGGTTTTTCGGCTTCGATGTATTTTTT
>NZ_JBWJVK010000125.1:0-1012 GCF_056428945.1 Flavobacterium sp. GNP010
ACGGTATATGTTATTGTAGCAGTTCCAGAGGCAACTCCTGCAATAACTCCAGTTGAAGCATTAACAGTAGCAACACTAGTTGCGTTAGAAGTATAAGTTCCACCAGCAGTTCCGTTTGATGAGAAAGTAGTTGAACCACCAACACAAATAGCTTGTGTTCCAAATATAGTTCCAGCATTTGGAGCAGCTGTTATAACAAAATTCACTGCTGTTCTACAAGATCCAGAATTACCACCACATGAAACATAAAAAACTGTTGTACCTGGTGTATTAGTATTGGATAACCCAGAATTAGCTACTCCCACAGGATTAAATGTATTACCTGAGTCAATTGAAGTGCCTCCTGTAGCAGTAGTGTACCATCTTGCACTATTACCTGGACAGTTGGCAAATAAACTTCCAGCACCTCCCACGCAAATCATTACACCCGTGGCTGTAGGTGCATTTTCATTAGATAAAATTTCTAAACCACTTAAAGGACTTGATATGCATCCAGAGGCATTGGTAGTTGTTAATTCATAAATTCCAGCAACTAAATTAGAAAAAATCCCGTTAGAATTTGTAATTGCAGAGCTGACAGGATTAGTTCCTTTTATAGTATATGTTATACCAACACCATTAGAGGGTGTTGATACAGATACAGTTCCAGTCGGAGTGGAGCAGGTAGGTTGGGTGATTGTAGCTGTTGGTGCTGCAGGAGATGCCAAAACTGTAATAGTTCCCGTAGCAGTCACTGCCCCACAACCACCTATCAATGGGATACTATAATTGAATGTACCAGAAGCTGTTGGTGTACCACTTATAGTAATAGTATTTGACGAAAAGGTAGCATTAACACCCACAGGTAAACCTGTAGCCGTTCCAATTCCAGTAGCTCCTGTAGTAGTATGTGTGATATTTGTCAACGCTGTATTGATACACAACATTGGATTTGATGATGCTACAGATACAGTATTGGCTGGATCAACTGTTACCGTTGCAGTGCTAGAATTAGCAGCAGCACAGGTACCAC
>NZ_JBWJVK010000126.1:0-922 GCF_056428945.1 Flavobacterium sp. GNP010
TCACAGCTATCCGAAAGTTTTACTAAATAATAGAAAAACTGCCTCGACCCTTTATAAATAGGGTATGATTATAAAATTATGCTGAAAATAAGTCAGAACTGAATTTTAATTTTGGTTCTGGTCTTATTTTTTTTGCTCCATCTCCTACTTGATTGCAGACATAATCTAAACTTAGATAATACACTAAACAGATTCTGATTTTTTCGACCAGATTTGAGAAAGACTTTGTCTTTTTAGATATGGTTCTGTTTATCAATTCAATTAATAAGTAGCTAATCAATGCGATGTAAATTTGCGATTTAACCGCATTTTCACTTGTGCCTAGGAATGTTTTTATCTGTAGGTTTTGTTTCATTGCCTTGAAAAAAAGTTCAATATCCCATCTCTTTTTATACAAATCAGCTATTGTTCTAGCTGACCATTCTAAATTATTGGTTATGATTTCAATTACCTTGTTTTCGTCTTGCTTATAAACATGCACTAATCTTAGTTTTTGTTCATTAATCCCTGTCTCTATGGCTTTATTGCTGTTTAAAACAATAATTTCATCCTTAATAATATCTTGATCTTCCGCATCAGGTAAGTCCAATTCTTGGATGGATTTATACACTGTATTTGTCTTAATGCGAGTAACAAAAATATTTTCAGCTTGAATTCTATGCAGCATCAATGTAAAATCAAAATAAGCCCTGTCTTCCACTATAATTGTTCCTTTGGAAAAAACTAACTGACCTATGCCGTACCGGTCGTGTATTTTCGCTTCTGTTATATTTACCAAGTCCGGAATTTGTAAATTGTCATCCCAGCACGTGTGTATTTTTAAACCCCCTTTTGCTGTCCGAAACTTTGCCCAATCAAACATGTTTAAACACAGGCTGATTGTGGTACTGTCAATCAATTTTATATTTTGGTCTTTAATCTC
>NZ_JBWJVK010000127.1:0-850 GCF_056428945.1 Flavobacterium sp. GNP010
TGAAAACAACATTACTTCGTGCATTATTGCTATTGACTGTGATATGCACCATGAATTCATGTTCTTCAGACGAATCTGAAGTTGCAGATGAATCTGCACAAAAAGTGGTTAGTTATTCTTACAATTCATTGGAATTACAGACAATGGACTTGATCAATAAACACAGAGTTAGTGTTGGTTTAAATCCTTTAGAAAAAATCAATCATATGTCTTTTAAATCAGAAGAGCATGATAATTATATGATTGCTAATAATGTAGTAAACCATAATGATTTTGTAGCTCGATCAGAAAATATAATTAATACTTTAGGTGCTAAAACCGTGAGTGAGAATATAGCTTATAATTACAACACTCCACAAGCTGTATTGAATGCTTGGTTGGCTAGTCCTAGTCATAAAGCGAATATAGAAGGCAATCATACGCATTTTGGAATAGCAATTAAAGAAAATCCAGCAAATGGAAGAAAATATTACACCAATATTTTTGCCAGAATTTAGTTAAAGTTTGTTTTTTTTTTAAATCTAAAAGGTTGCCATATCCCCAAATGGCAGCCTTTTACATTTATATCCATTTGAAAAATTGTTAGTTCATGTTCAATGTTTTATAGAGTTTGTTTAAAAAATAGTCTAATGAATTCATTGGACTATTTTTTGCTAACTATTTTCGGTTAATTCAAATTACTTTTTAAACTTTTGTTATGTTTTAAGGATTTGGATCTAACAGAAAAAGACTGTCATGTAATGACAGCCTTCTGCTTTTTTTTTGAAATAATTACAAATCTATAATAATAAATTTGCTTCTTCTGTTTAGTTGATGCTCCTCTTCTGAGCAAGTAACATTATCAGCACAT
>NZ_JBWJVK010000128.1:0-784 GCF_056428945.1 Flavobacterium sp. GNP010
TCCACATACTAATATTGACTTACTAGAGGACGTAATTAATGATGTTGACTTGGTTTGTATCATGAGTGTCAATCCAGGCTTTGGAGGACAATCATTCATCGAAAACACGTACGCGAAAGTTGAAAAACTAAAAGCATTAATACTTAAAAAAGGAGCTACCACACTTATTGAAGTAGACGGCGGTGTAACTAGTAAAAATGCAAAACAATTAGTCGAAGCTGGAGCAGATGTTCTCGTAGCTGGAAGTTTTGTTTTTAAAGCAGAAAACCCAACAAAAACGATACTTGATTTAAAGAAGCTAACAAACTTCTAATAAAAAATGGTGCTTTGAGCACCATTTTTTGTTTTTATTATCTTTCTTGAAAATTAATCATTCTTGAAACGTGAGTATAAAGCTCTGGATGTAGGTTTCTAAAAATCTGTGGGGTTTCATAAAAATGCTCCAACACTACCGATATAAACTCAAATTGATTTTCATATGCATATTCCCTAAAATACTCTTTTTCAGTTAATTCATTATTTAAAAAAGGATCGTTATAATATTGTATGACTTCATTAAATTCATCAAAAAATATTATTGCACTTGGATCATTACTTCGTAAACAATGAAAATGCAATACATGCGAAAACTCGTGTAAGCCCAAATTAATATTATCATTTGATGCCGTATGTCCTAGCAAAAAATCTTCCCAGGAAAAAGCAATGACTTTCATTCTAGGATTAAATTCGCCTTTATGATACGCTTCATTCACAGTAGAATAGTAGCTAGAAGGATAAATTATTA
>NZ_JBWJVK010000129.1:0-762 GCF_056428945.1 Flavobacterium sp. GNP010
TGGTACCAGTAGCCGAAGCAGCTCCAGAGGCAATACTAAAGTTTTCAGTTACTTCGTCAATCGCATCCACCGTTGTTGGTACACTTACCGTTCCAGTAGTTGCACCCGCAGGAACAAGTACATCAACATTTGTAGTCGTGTAATCCGCACTTCCAGCCGTACCATTAGTCAATACAAAAGTATAGGTAATAGCTTGATCAGAAGGGTTGCTTAGTGTAAAGCTGAATACTGCATCAGTTCCTTCAGTAGCCGAAGCCGGAGCGATCGTTGCCACAGTAGGGGCATTGTTATTGTCGATAATCGTACCAGTAGCCGAAGCAGCTCCAGAGGCAATACTAAAGTTCTCATTTACTTCATCAATCGCATCCACCGTTGTTGGTACACTTACCGTTCCAGTAGTTGCACCCGCAGGAACAAGTACATCAACATTTGTAATAGTGTAATCCGCACTTCCAGCGGTTCCAGTAGTCAATACAAAAGTATAGGTAATGGCTTGATCAGAAGGGTTGCTCAGTGTAAAGTTGAATACCACATCAGATCCTTCAGTAGCCGAAGCCGGAGTGATCGTTGCCACAGTAGGGGCATTGTTATTGTCGATAATGGTACCAGTAGCCGAAGCAGCTCCAGAGGCAATACTAAAGTTTTCAGTTACTTCATCAATCGCATCCACCGTTGTTGGTACACTTACCGTTCCAGTAGTTGCTCCAGCAGGAACAAGTACATCAACATTTGTAGTCGTGTAATCCGCACTTCCAGCCGTAC
>NZ_JBWJVK010000130.1:0-760 GCF_056428945.1 Flavobacterium sp. GNP010
CGCACAAGATTCAGAGGCTACAAAAGCACCACTTACTTTGCTGATATTAGTAACATTAGCATCGCACAAATCAGTAGCAGTAGGGAAAGCTGTTTGAGCTGTGGCTAATGCTTCAGTATTACTGCATTCAACAGTCGTATTTAAAGCAGTAGCAGCAGTAGACCATGTAGGCGCAGTATTGTCAATGACAGTAATCGTTTGTACAAAATTAGCTGAAGTGTTTGCACAACCGTCAGTAAAATTCCAAGTACGTACTCTCACGTAAGCATTAGCACAATTAGCATCGGCTGTCGTAACATCACTCACTAAAATTTTAGTTGGGGCAAGCACACAATTATCGGTGGCGGCGGGCGATAAGGCTAAAGCAGCAGTTATGCCTGCTCTATCGTTGCATTGAAGTGTTTGATTTAAAGACGCTTCGGCCGTAGTTACAATCGGTAATGTATCATCCACTACTGTAACAATTTTTGTACAGGTCGAAATACATCCATTGGCATCAGTAATGATTAGTGACAATAAAAATGTTGAATTACAACCAGCACCAGCAGTTACAGAAACAGATTGAGAATTTGTACTTCCCGCAATTAATCCATTTCCTGAAATACTCCATTCATAATTACCACTAATTGGAGCTGAATAGTTGTTAGAAGTTGAAGAAGGACATAATGGCCCATCTGAACCTGATATAGAGCAAGCGATTTCAGTAGGAGCCGCTTTGATAGTAACCGTTATTGATTTAGAACAACCGTTAGCATCAGTA
>NZ_JBWJVK010000131.1:0-745 GCF_056428945.1 Flavobacterium sp. GNP010
TAAAGGGTCGAGGCAGTTTTTCTATTATTTAGTAAAACTTTCGGATAGCTGTGAGAAATATTAAATGAATTTATAAATGGCAAACATGCCGAAATAAGTGTTTTAAAAAATAAAATAGAAAATATCCAATACGTATAATAAGCCTTAAAGAAAGATTTTAAAAGAATCTCGGCAATATTTCGGCAAAATAATATACAAAAAACCCAAAACATGAATTATCAATGTTTTGGGTTTTAAAAGTGCGGATAATAGGACTCGAACCTACACGCCTTGCGGCACCAGATCCTAAGTCTGGCATGTCTACCAATTTCACCATATCCGCGCAATTGTGGGTGCAAAGATACACTTAACTTCTTATTTTCAAAACAATTTTGATAAAAAATATTCATACTCTTTTTGTACTTTTGAACATACAAACAAAATTCACCTAATGGAAAATATTAAAGCATACGTTCAAGAACACAAAGATCGCTTTATCAACGAGTTAATCGAATTACTAAAAATTCCATCTGTAAGTGCCGACACCGCCTACTCACATGATGTTTTTGAAACTGCCGATGCCGTAAAAGCCAGTTTAGAGAAAGCCGGCTGCGATCTAGTCGAAATATGCGACACACCAGGCTACCCAATCGTGTATGGCGAAAAAATCATCGACCCTAACTTACCTACCGTTTTAGTGTACGGACATTATGATGTACAACCACCAGATCCATTGGAACTTTGGACTTCTCCCCCATTTGAACCA
>NZ_JBWJVK010000132.1:0-728 GCF_056428945.1 Flavobacterium sp. GNP010
CGCGAAACCGAAAAAGTAGTACTTTTCAAAGATAACTAAAATAGGATATTATGACTACAAAAAAAAGCATCCTGATGCGTTAAGAGAAAACAAAATTCTAAACCAAGCCAAACGAGAAGTTCCAGGTTTCGAGGAACTTTTAGATCGATTTGAGAGAACCGTTTCGATTTTGGGCAGAAGCCAAAGTACCTTTAATAACTATTCGCGGCATGTTGCGGCTATCTCTCTTTATTTTGGTAAAATCCCAACTGAATTAGATGCTGAACAAGTTCAGGACTACTTGTTTTACCAACAAAAAAAGTCCCTGCCTGGCCGGCAGGCCGGCAAAACACCTTCGCAAACGTATTTTAAACACTGCGTTTACGGACTTCGGTTTTTGCTAAAATCTGAGGGTTTGCCTTATGAGTTTCTTCGTTTACCGTCCATAAAACACGAGAAAAAGCTCCCTGTTGTTTTAAGTAAAGAAGAAGTTTGGGCGATGTTACAAAACGCCAAATTACTCAAACATAGAATTCTGATTGGCTTGCTTTATGGCTGCGGACTGCGCTGCATGGAAGCTCGAAGTGTACGGTTGCAAGACTTGGATTTCGATAGAAAACAACTTAAAGTCGTTCAAGGCAAAGGTAAAAAAGACCGATACGTTCCACTTTCGGAACACTTGATTCGGGGACTAAAAAAATACATCGAAGCCGAAAAACCTCAAGATTATCTTTTTAACGGACAGCCTT
>NZ_JBWJVK010000133.1:0-642 GCF_056428945.1 Flavobacterium sp. GNP010
TCCTGTTTGCAGTGTAATCTCTGTTAGAGTTTCCTCTTTGTGGAGCTGCTTCTCTAGAAGAACTTGTTCTGTTTTGAGTATAACCTCTTTGGGAGTTTGTTCTTCCGTTCGAATTTACTATTTCATTTCTTGAACCTCTTCTTTGATCTAACTCATAACGGTTTGTGACGTTAGTATTTCTTCTAGAAAAAGAATAATTTGGATTTAGTCTTTCATATCCATTAGAACGTCTTGAACTGTAAAGGACTACCGCTCGCTCGCTTCTTCTGTAATTAACATAATTATAATTGTTGTTAATATTCAAGCAGATATTGATGTTGTTTCTATATCTGAAAATTGGGAATGGATTCCAAGCATAATAATAAGACGGATAATACCCCCAGTTCCAAGTTGGATAATAGGGACGGTAATTTGGTGTCCAGAAAGACGCATAAATTACGGGAGTACTGTAATATACAGGTTCGTAAATATAATTTTGACCGTACATAAAAACATCTCCTACGACTTGAACGTGGATTTGATTGTTTCTGTCTTTTTCAACGTCAATAGTAGCCACATCTTGGTACACATCATTATCCAGAATAGATTGAATAATTATTACGTGAGTTCGATTTTCTACAGTTTCAATCACTCTTAAATAAT
>NZ_JBWJVK010000134.1:0-633 GCF_056428945.1 Flavobacterium sp. GNP010
CCCGATGGCTCGGATATGACGAGCATTCTCGATATTGATCGCGCGGAATTGCATTCCGTGCCCACAAGCACGATAGCGTGGATTTGCAATCCGTGCCCACACAGTGCATCAACAATCTAAAATAAGTCCAACATTACAACATCTAAATCATTGTCTAAGCCCGCATAATTTCTAGCAGAACTAAAATAATAATCCTCTGGTGAGCTAACTACTTTCTCTTTTACAGGATTGTTGTGTATATAATTCACTTTTTGTTTTATGAACCAGCTGCTCGAAGTATTCAAAAAAACGTACTTAAAGACTGTGGGTTGCTGCGCGAATGTCTCTGACTTCGCGCCATTTTAAATCGTAATGAACCGCGGATTCGCAGATTAAATATTACTATAATCTGCGAATCCGCGGTTATTTTAGATAGGTAATTATATTTCGAATCCTTGTTTTTCGCGCACCTTGGCTATTACACCATTGGCCACAGCCGATGCTTTTTGAGCAACAATTTTTAAATGGGCATCTAGGCCTATATCTATATGACAATCCATATTCATTTAATAGGTACTGCATTTGAAGGGGAATTGCAAAATGTGATACGTGATTTTAAGAAGTATACCTCAAAAAAATTAATTAAAGCAATAC
>NZ_JBWJVK010000135.1:0-567 GCF_056428945.1 Flavobacterium sp. GNP010
TTATTTAGAAGAAGAAATGGGATGTGTCAATATTTAAGAATAGCATATTATTAAAATAAAATCAAAAAAGGACTTATATTTAATTTGTGAAATTTATAAAAACCATACTAACTTTAATCACTTGTTTGCAACTATCGATTCCTTTTGTTGTCGAGGTTAGTTTGCTATTACCTCTTTTGGTATTACATTTTATAGAACATCAGCATAATAATAGTGGTGTTACTTGATGTAGGGCAAAGTGCTGTTTTTCAAGGAACGGAGCTAATCCAGATGGCTGTGCGAAGGAGCAACCGCTGAAAAAATAAAGTGCGGCAGACATAATAATGCTTGAAAGTAGAAGAACGGAGTTAGCGGAGTAGAATGGGCTGAAGGGCGGAACAACCGACTTGAGATGCCGAACGGAATAAAGAGAACGACTGAAGAGAGACCGCTTGTTTGCCCGCGTTGTTTGTAATGTAAATACATTTGAAACAGACTATTATAAAATACTCTTGAATGTAATATAATTTTCTTTCACAGCTATCCGAAAGTTTTACTAAATAATAGAAAAACTGCCTCGACCCTTTA
>NZ_JBWJVK010000136.1:0-561 GCF_056428945.1 Flavobacterium sp. GNP010
AAACATCCATCATTACAATGATCCATCTGGGTAAATAGCGCAAATTATGAATGTTGAATTTCAAATTTTCTCTTGAAAAAAAACTTGGTTTTTCAGTCGGTGAATCTATATTTTTGGTCGTGCTCAAAATAGCTTAATGTGTAAGATTATTTATTTTATTACTGCAAAAATAACAATTAATAAATAGTTATTGAAACAAATTGTAAGAACAGTAAATTCCTTTTTAAAAAAAATAAACCACTAGGAACTTCAAGTCCATAGATTTGGTTTGGCAGACGCAAAGCTGCAAGGTTAAAGCTTTTTGCTTTGGCACAGATTAATCAGTGATAATTCATTTAAACTGTGGCCAAACATTTTTAAAAAGCTACAGTAAAATACACTAAAGTACATAATTTAACTATTTACGAGGCCAATAAAAAGTGCTAGAAACAACTAAGCCACAAACCTTTATTGGGCTTATTGATACTATGTTGCATATCGAGTGTTTTAAACAAAAAGGTAATAGCATCATACCATCAATACTATGTTTTGAATAATTCTATTCTTTTGTAAGAAATAATA
>NZ_JBWJVK010000137.1:0-519 GCF_056428945.1 Flavobacterium sp. GNP010
AAGTATTTCCACAATCATCTGCTACAGTCCAAGTGTTGGTATAAGTTCCTGCATTAGCACAAGATTCAGACGCTACAAAAGCACCGCTTACTTTGCTGATATTTGTAACAGTAGCATCACATAAATCAGTAGCGATAGGGAAAGCTGTTTGAGCTGTGGCTAGTGCTTCAGCATTACTACATTCAACAGTAGTATTTAAAGCAGTATCAGCGGTTGACCAAGTAGGCGCTGTTGTATCTTGAATGGTAATGATTTGAGTAAAGACTTCAGAAGTATTTCCACAATCATCAGCTACAGTCCAAGTGTTGGTGTACGTTCCTGCATTCGCACAAGATTCAGAGGCTACAAAAGCACCACTTACTTTGCTGATATTAGTAACAGTAGCATCGCACAAATCAGTAGCAATAGGGAAAGTTGCTTGAGCTGTGGCTAATGCTTTAGCATTACTGCATTCAACAGTAGTATTTAAAGCAGTAGCAGCGGTTGACCAAGTAGGCGCTGTTGTATCTTGAATGGTAA
>NZ_JBWJVK010000138.1:0-516 GCF_056428945.1 Flavobacterium sp. GNP010
CACTGCTATCCGAAAGTCTAAAATAAAAAGAGCCTTAGAATCCCGTATTTTTGATTTTGCGAAACAAATAATACTTTATGGGACTCTTCAGGCGAAACAAAAATATCAAAAAACCAGTTATTAGACAAATTATTGAACTTGTTCCTAGATGGATGATCGCATCTTGTGCTAAAAAACACAGTTCAGACAAAGGATGTAGTAAGTACAAGACTTACGACCAATTTGTTGCTTTAACTTACGGACAGCTGAATAAGTGCTATACTTTAAATGATATTTCCACTGGAATTGGGGTTAGCGAGACTTTTATTGAAGATTTAGGATTGACTCAAAGTCCAGCAAGATCCACTATGAGTGATGGCAATAAAAAACGAGATTGGAAAGTGTTTGAATCCATATATTATAGGCTTTTGAAACATTATGAAAGGATCTTGAAAAGCGAATCTCAACGTAATATTATCAAAGAGATTAAAGACCAAAATATAAAATTGATTGACAGTACCACAATCAGCCTGTGTT
>NZ_JBWJVK010000139.1:0-463 GCF_056428945.1 Flavobacterium sp. GNP010
CCCGTTGGGGTATTCGCTGCAATGGTTACATTCCCGTCTGCATCTACTAAAATTGGTCCTGTAGTGATTGGCGTAACATTCGTGTTTGTCGTCGTTACTGCAACTCCATTTAAGCTGTCGTTTCCTATCACGCTTCCTGCTGCTACTGGTGTAGTGCCTGAAGCCAATGGTGCTGCTGGTGTTCCTAAAGTATCGTTTCCTGCAATGATTTTACCCACTACGTTTACTGTTAGCGTAGCTGTAGCACAATTCGATGGGCTTACATTAACTCCTGTGGTCGTATCGGACTCACAGATGGTATAGGTAACCGTGTAAGGTCCCGTTGGGGTGTTAGCCGCAATGGTTACGTTTCCGTCTGCATCTACTAAAATTGCTCCCGTAGTGATTGGCGTAACATTTGTGTTTGTCGTCGTTACTGCAACTCCGTTTAAGCTGTCGTTTCCTATCACGCTTCCTGCTGCTA
>NZ_JBWJVK010000140.1:0-458 GCF_056428945.1 Flavobacterium sp. GNP010
TTACTAAGTTTTGATGAGAAGATAAAAGCTATATTAATCTGAAAGTGTTCTTTAAGTCCTCCTTTCATTGCTTTTTAATGCCGTGAGTCTGCTTTAATTTACCGAAATAAAGAGTTAAAAACCTGCTTATCACTCAAAGGGATTCGAAGAAATTCAAGAAAAGATTTAATGTTTGAAGACCATTTTCATCACGACCGTGATATTCATATGTCACAAGTCTAAAATCTGATTTCAGAAGGTTCCCCAAACAGTAGTTTTCATCCTATGCAAGATCAATTTAATTTGATCCTGAGCATTTAGAAGAACTATATTCGGCAAATAAACCTGCTTTGCTAAATTTAGATGAAAGAATCAATAGTCTGATTATAAGGAATGTATTCAATCAGACTATTGATTCTTTCATCTATATTCGGCAAATAAACCTGCTTTGCTAAATTTAGATGAAAGAATCAATAGTC
>NZ_JBWJVK010000141.1:0-440 GCF_056428945.1 Flavobacterium sp. GNP010
AAATGTTTTATCTTAAATAATTATTTTATTTCTAAAGCATTTAAAAACAAAGTCTTAGATTATAAAATTAAAATTAAGAACAATTATTAGGATTGATTTTTTTTATCTATCATTAACCTAAAAACTCGTTTAAATGTACTTTTTTTAAGAAAAATTTAATTTTTAATTAAAAATATTAACAGTTGATTTATTTTTTATTAACAAATTGAATTCTAGTAATTTAGGGAGTTTAATTTTATTTTTTTACACTTTAATGGCATTAAGTAAACCATCATGTTATAATGAAAGTATTTCATAAAAAATAACCTCGAGAGTAAAGCTCCCGAGGTTATCATTATTTGAATTAATTCTTTTAATTCCCTTACAAATCTATAATAATAAATTCGCTTCTTCTGTTTAGTTGATGCTCCTCTTCTGAGCAAGTAACATTATCAGCACAT
>NZ_JBWJVK010000142.1:0-437 GCF_056428945.1 Flavobacterium sp. GNP010
AAGTGGTTCTAAAATTGATTTTCTCATCTCAAAATATCAAATGTTTATCTTGAATCCACAATTTTTGAAACTGCTCTAGTTTAAAATTAAGTACAAATTAGTTCGAAAAAACTGATTTTTTTATATTCAGATGATCTAATATTTTTGTTTAAACCTCAAATTTTGACCTTGCTCTAGTTTAAAATTAAGTACAAATTGATTCAAATAAACTTATTTTTTCCTGTTAAGATTATGATTTTTGTTTAAACCCCAACTTTTGAACTTGCTACCATTTAGATCACAATTTAAAGAGGTTAGAAATATAGAATTCTTCCTTTTTATACTAACTAATATTTATGCTTAATTTTGCTTCTCCACAGGTTTTAGGATTGATCCATTTTCAATCCATTGCTCTACCCTCTGAGCTAAGGTACCATACTTTTAAAAAGTAAATTATA
>NZ_JBWJVK010000143.1:0-434 GCF_056428945.1 Flavobacterium sp. GNP010
CACTACTACAAATGTTGATGTACTTGTTCCTGCTGGAGCAACTACTGGAACGGTATCGGTACAAACAACTGTGGATGCGATTGATGAAGTAGATGAAACATTCAACATTGCTAATGGAACAGTAAGTACTACTGGTACTATTTTAGATGATAACAATCCCCCTACTGTGGCAACGATCACTCCTGCTTCGGCTACTGAAGGATCTGATGTGGTATTCAACTTTACCTTGAGCAACCCTTCTGATAAAGTGACCACGTATACCTTTGTTTTAACCAATGGTACTGCAGGAAGTGCGGATTACACTACTACAAATGTTACCGTAAATGTTCCTGCTGGAGCAACTACTGGAACGGTATCGGTACAAACAACTGTGGATGCGATTGATGAAGTAGATGAAACATTCAACATTGCTAATGGAACAGTAAGTACTACTG
>NZ_JBWJVK010000144.1:0-432 GCF_056428945.1 Flavobacterium sp. GNP010
TTCCAATAGGTAACAACCCCCCAACAGCAAATGATGTAACCACAGCAAGTATTCCATCAACAGCAGGAGCTACAGCTATCAGCGCATTGTCGGCAACAGATACAGATGGCACAATTGCAAGTTATACCGTTTCCACTTTACCAGCCAATGGAACATTAGCCTTGGGCGGAGTAGCAGTAACGGCCGGACAAGTAATAACTCCAGCGCAAGCGGCTACATTAACTTTTGATCCAAACGGAACCTTCACAGGAACAACGACTTTCACCTTTACCGCTACAGACAATACAGGAGCAGTAGATGCAAGTCCAGCAATATTTACCATTCCAATAGGTAACAACCCTCCAACAGCAAATGATGTAACCACAGCAAGTATTCCATCAACAGCAGGAGCTACAGCTATCAGCGCATTGTCGGCAACAGATACAGATGGCA
>NZ_JBWJVK010000145.1:0-424 GCF_056428945.1 Flavobacterium sp. GNP010
ACTGCAAGTAGTACAACCATTACTATACCTTCGGGATTAACAACTGGTACAGTAACCATTACTCCTATTGATGATAACATTAATGAAGGGCCAGAAACGGTTATTGCAAATATTGACAATGTAACTGGAGGTTGTGCAACAGAATTAGGTACTCAATCTGCAACTGTTACTATTACTGATAATGATGCGGCTCCAACTGTAGCCACGATCACTCCTGCTTCGGCTACCGAAGGAAGTCCTGCTGTGTTTGAATTCAGCTTGAGCAACCCTTCTGATCAAGCTATTACCTATACTTTTGTATTGACTAATGGTACGGCTGGAAGTGCGGATTACACGACTACAAATGTTGATGTACTTGTTCCTGCGGGTGCAACTACTGGAACGGTAAGTGTACCAACAACGGTGGATGCGATTGATGAAGTAA
>NZ_JBWJVK010000146.1:0-413 GCF_056428945.1 Flavobacterium sp. GNP010
TACACTTACCGTTCCAGTAGTTGCTCCAGCAGGAACAAGTACATCAACATTTGTAATAGTGTAATCCGCACTTCCAGCGGTTCCAGTAGTCAATACAAAAGTATAGGTAATGGCTTGATCAGAAGGGTTGCTCAGTGTAAAGTTGAATACCACATCAGATCCTTCAGTAGCCGAAGCCGGAGTGATCGTTGCCACAGTAGGGGCATTGTTATTGTCGATAATCGTACCAGTAGCCGAAGCAGCTCCAGAGGCAATACTAAAGTTCTCATTTACTTCATCAATCGCATCCACCGTTGTTGGTACACTTACCGTTCCAGTAGTTGCTCCAGCAGGAACAAGTACATCAACATTTGTAATAGTGTAATCCGCACTTCCAGCCGTACCATTAGTCAATACAAAAGTATAGGTAATAG
>NZ_JBWJVK010000147.1:0-411 GCF_056428945.1 Flavobacterium sp. GNP010
GAGTAAAGACTTCAGAAGTATTTCCACAATCATCAGCTACAGTCCAAGTGTTGGTATAAGTTCCTGCATTAGCACAAGATTCAGACGCTACAAAAGCACCGCTTACTTTGCTGATATTTGTAACAGTAGCATCACATAAATCAGTAGCAATAGGGAAAGTTGCTTGAGCTGTGGCTAATGCTTCAGCATTACTACATTCAACAGTCGTATTTAAAGCAGTAGCAGCGGTTGACCACGCAGGCGCTGTTGTATCTTGAATGGTAATGATTTGAGTAAAGACTTCAGAAGTATTTCCACAATCATCAGCTACAGTCCAAGTGTTGGTGTACGTTCCTGCATTAGCACAAGATTCAGATGCTACAAAAGCACCGCTTACTTTGCTGATATTTGTAACAGTAGCATCACATAAAT
>NZ_JBWJVK010000148.1:0-411 GCF_056428945.1 Flavobacterium sp. GNP010
AGGCCGGCAAAACACCTTCGCAAACGTATTTTAAACACTGCGTTTACGGACTTCGATTTTTGCTTAAATCGGAGGGTTTGCCGTATGAATTTTTACGACTACCTTCGATAAAACACGAGAAGAAACTTCCCGTTGTTTTAAGTAAAGAAGAAGTTTGGGCGATGTTACAAAACGCCAAATTGCTCAAACATAGAATTCTTATTGGTTTGCTGTATGGTTGCGGACTGCGCTGTATGGAGGCCCGAAGCGTGCGTTTACAAGATCTGGATTTCTATAGAAAACAACTCAAAGTCGTACAAGGCAAAGGCAAGAAAGACCGCTATGTGCCACTTTCGGAACATTTAATTCGTGGGCTGAAAAAATACATCGAAGCCGAAAAACCTCAAGATTATCTTTTTAACGGACAGCCTT
>NZ_JBWJVK010000149.1:0-345 GCF_056428945.1 Flavobacterium sp. GNP010
GTTGATCCAGCTTCTGTTGGTGGAACTATTGCAGGAAGTGCAACAGTTTGTACTGGAACTAATAGCACTACTTTGACTCTTTCTGGAAATACAGGAAGTGTGGTACGTTGGGAATCTTCAACTGATAATTTTACAACGGTTACCACTATTGCCAATACTACAACTTCTTTAACGGCTACTAATTTAACTGCTACTACTGCTTATAGAGCCGTAGTCAAAAGTGGTACCTGTGCTGCTGCTAATTCTAGCACTGCAACGGTAACAGTTGATCCAGCTTCTGTTGGTGGAACTATTGCAGGAAGTGCAACAGTTTGTACTGGAACTAATAGCACTACTTTGACTCTT
>NZ_JBWJVK010000150.1:0-328 GCF_056428945.1 Flavobacterium sp. GNP010
TTTAATTAAATATTTTTATCTAATAATCTGTATCGGTTATTCAGGACAAGACATTTCTTTTTAAAAGTAAACAACTATTTAAAATCGATCAATATATAAACAAAAAAAGCAGGTCGTAAAACCTGCTTTTATGTATCCTCAATTGTTCTTTAACAACCAATTAAATATAATTAAGAATAACATGCTATTATTTTAAAAATCAATGCAATGTAAATTTTAAGTAAATATAAAAATTTATAGAATAGAAGCAAATATTTTGCCAAATATTTAAATTTTATCACAGCTATCCGAAAGTTTTACTAAATAATAGAAAAACTGCCTCGACCCT
>NZ_JBWJVK010000151.1:0-327 GCF_056428945.1 Flavobacterium sp. GNP010
AAACAAGAAGGTGTTAGCCCTAATAGTAAAAGTTCTATTGAAAAACATATCAATAAACTCAAAATATATTTCAAAGCCAATAACACGATACATCTTGTCGCTATAGCCAAGGATTTAGGAATTATTTAAAATTTTACTTCTAGAATATCTTAATTTATTCTTCACACTTTAGCTCCTTCTGGGGCTTTTTTTATGGCTCCTATAAAATTATGAGTCGGGTTACGGCTTGCCGTAAGCAGTTGAATTTTAATGGTTTTATCTTTTAATAAATTATCACTGCTATCCGAAAGTCTAAAATAAAAAGAGCCTTAGAATCCCGTATTTTTG
>NZ_JBWJVK010000152.1:0-319 GCF_056428945.1 Flavobacterium sp. GNP010
CATGGCCTTATTTGGTAACACTTACTACTACACCATTCTAATAATCAATGATTTAATTTGTCTACTTCTTTAACAAAGTAAATCATTGATTATTAGAATGGTGTAGTAGTAAGTGTTACCAAATAAGGAATACATTGGCGTTACATGGCCTTATTTGGTAACACTTACTACTACACCATTCTAATAATCAATGATTTAATTTGTCTACTTCTTTAACAAAGTAAATCATTGATTATTAGAATGGTGTAGTAGTAAGTGTTACCAAATAAGGAATACATTGGCGTTACATGGCCTTATTTGGTAACACTTACTACTACAC
>NZ_JBWJVK010000153.1:0-312 GCF_056428945.1 Flavobacterium sp. GNP010
TTATGTTTTAAATCGCTGTAAACGTGAATTTTGTAAGTAATTTTTTTTTCGCTCACCACCACGCTTCAAAGCAGAAGGTGACAAAATGGATGAAATAATGGGCTTTGCATACCTAAACGCATGCGTATCTTACCTGGCTGTATTTCTTAAATCTTTCGAAATTCGTTCTTTGTTCTTGTTTGAATAGCTCTTCCCCTGGTCTGAATCTCTCAAAATAGCCTGCCTTAACAGTATTCTAACCAAAAAAATACGCTAGATCGATAAAATGGTTTTATACTTTTCCTTACATACTAATCGGTTTTTCATTTTCTA
>NZ_JBWJVK010000154.1:0-309 GCF_056428945.1 Flavobacterium sp. GNP010
TTACTTCGTCAATCGCATCCACCGTTGTTGGTACACTTACCGTTCCAGTAGTTGCTCCAGCAGGAACAAGTACATCAACATTTGTAGTAGTGTAATCCGCACTTCCAGCAGTTCCAGTAGTCAATACAAAAGTATAGGTAATGGCTTTATCAGAAGGGTTGCTCAGTGTAAAGTTGAATACCACATCAGATCCTTCAGTAGCCGAAGCCGGAGTGATCGTTGCCACAGTAGGGGCATTGTTATTGTCGATAATCGTACCAGTAGCCGAAGCAGCTCCAGAGGCAATACTAAAGTTTTCAGTTACTTCGT
>NZ_JBWJVK010000155.1:0-284 GCF_056428945.1 Flavobacterium sp. GNP010
AGTAATGGTTGTACTACTTGCAGTGTAATCAAAACCTGATGTTGCTGTTCCTGAATAAGATACAGTGATTACTACGTTGGTAAATGTAGGAGTTGATAAAGTTGCTGTCAAATTTACTCCAGTACCAGCATTTTCAACAATTGAAGTTGTACCTGATAAAGTAACGGTTGGAGCATATACAGTTACAGTTCTAGTAGCAGTTGCATCAGCGCATCCACCAGTTCCAGCAACGGTATATGTTATTGTAGCAGTTCCAGAGGCAACTCCTGCAATAACTCCAGTTG
>NZ_JBWJVK010000156.1:0-282 GCF_056428945.1 Flavobacterium sp. GNP010
ATATATTATTTGTTGTTATTGTTGTTCCGTTAGGAACTAAATATTGGTAGTAAAGAATTGATTTAGAATAAGTATAGTCCCTACGGGACATAGAAATAATTATATCCTTTACTACCAATATTTAGTTCCTAACGGAACAACAATAACAACAAATAATATAATAAATGGTTCTTGTTCATATATTATTTGTTGTTATTGTTGTTCCGTTAGGAACTAAATATTGGTAGTAAAGAATTGATTTAGAATAAGTATAGTCCCTACGGGACATAGAAATAATTATAT
>NZ_JBWJVK010000157.1:0-276 GCF_056428945.1 Flavobacterium sp. GNP010
ATTTTCAGGCTTGATCTTTTGTTTCTTTTGCATCAAGGCAAAAGAAAAAAGCACCTGCAAGATACGTAAAAGTACTACAACAACAAACGTTCCTTTGATCTCTCTTCAAACCGCCCTTAAATTAAAAACGTCAAAAAACAACGACAAAGTAAAGTGGCAGCAGTCCGCGAGTTGAGGACAAAGGACGAACGGCTCGGGCTGCGGAACGGCACTTTGAGGTAGTTTTTACGCTTTTGATTTTCAGGCTTGATCTTTTGTTTCTTTTGCATCAAGGCA
>NZ_JBWJVK010000158.1:0-275 GCF_056428945.1 Flavobacterium sp. GNP010
TTAAATTAATCTATGAATTATACTTTACATCAACTTCAGATATTTTTAAAAGTTGATGTAAAGTATAATTCATAGATTAATTTAATGATAACTATTACAAATGTAAATAAAAAACAACCAAAAAGAATAACTATCTTTATTGTTAATTATTTACATTTGTAATAGTTATCATTAAATTAATCTATGAATTATACTTTACATCAACTTCAGATATTTTTAAAAGTTGATGTAAAGTATAATTCATAGATTAATTTAATGATAACTATTACAAATGT
>NZ_JBWJVK010000159.1:0-273 GCF_056428945.1 Flavobacterium sp. GNP010
TTATAAAATATCCTGAGACAATTAGTTAATCAATATAATATCATTCAAATATTTTATAAATACTCGTTTTCGAGTTTTTGAAATGAAAGTTTTTTGAAGTATTCCTATTTTGCCTTTTTAATTAATACTTATCCGAAAATGTATTTTTTTTGTATAAAATACTTTGTAAGCAAGCAATAGATTGTACCGTACCAAAATAATCGAAATTGTATCATACTAATTCAAGCTTGAATTAGTATGATACAATTTCGATTATTTTGGTACGGTACAATC
>NZ_JBWJVK010000160.1:0-273 GCF_056428945.1 Flavobacterium sp. GNP010
TCGATAAAATGGTTTTATACTTTTCCTTACATACTAATCGGTTTTTCATTTTCTACTATATATAAGGTAACCAGATTTTGGGTTGGCGTTAGTTCTTCTTCTCTGGATTGGACTGTTTGTCCTAATTATTCTGGACTCGCGTTAGGGATAGAAGCAGAAAGCCCACAGTTAAGTGAAGTGCAACGGAACTTAACGAGGACTTGTAGCGAAGAGCCCGACTCCTTATATATAGAAAGGCGATTATCGAAAAGGATAATCGCCTTTCTATATATA
>NZ_JBWJVK010000161.1:0-271 GCF_056428945.1 Flavobacterium sp. GNP010
GTAGTGATTGGCGTAACATTCGTGTTTGTCGTCGTTACTGCAACTCCGTTTAAGGTGTCGTTTCCTATCACACTTCCTGCGGCTACAGGTGTAGTGCCTGAAGCTAATGGTGCTGCTGGTGCGCCTAAAGTATCGTTTCCTGCAATGATTTTACCCACTACGTTTACTGTTAGCGTAGCTGTAGCACAATTCGATGGGCTTACATTAACTCCTGTGGTCGTATCGGACTCACAGATGGTATAGGTAACCGTGTAAGGTCCCGTTGGGGTAT
>NZ_JBWJVK010000162.1:0-266 GCF_056428945.1 Flavobacterium sp. GNP010
ACATATTATATTCCTTTTAATCAATATTTTGTATAATAAAATGTACAGATTTAAAGGAATATAATATGTATTAACTGACGCTATAATTTAAGTATAAAGATTCAGTTAATACATATTATATTCCTTTTAATCAATATTTTGTATAATAAAATGTACAGATTTAAAGGAATATAATATGTATTAACTGACGCTATAATTTAAGTATAAAGATTCAGTTAATACATATTATATTCCTTTTAATCAATATTTTGTATAATAAAATGTAC
>NZ_JBWJVK010000163.1:0-260 GCF_056428945.1 Flavobacterium sp. GNP010
ATTAACCTATAGGGCTACAAATGATATTGGATTAATCAACATGGATGTCATTTTGATTAATCCAATATCATTTGTATTGTTAATTTTGTGACGGGAATATTTTTTTTATTACTTTTTGGAATGGCGCCAAAATGACATCCATGTTGATTAATCCAATATCATTTATACTAACACCATTAGCTGTTTTATTAACCTATAGGGCTACAAATGATATTGGATTAATCAACATGGATGTCATTTTGATTAATCCAATATCATTT
>NZ_JBWJVK010000164.1:0-253 GCF_056428945.1 Flavobacterium sp. GNP010
TATAATCCATGTTGGCATTATAATGGCTGACAATTACATTATTCACGCTAGTGGAAAGGTACGTATCGATCGCATAGATCACTTGGGAATATTCAATGCAGAGACCAACAAGCATACACATAAATTAAGAGTAATAAAAAAAATTATTTAAAAAAAAAATACCTGTCTAAGTTTAGACAGGTATTTTTTTTATTTATTATGTCCCGTCCTGAAATAGCGATACACAATAAGTATCCTAATGGAAAAACATGAA
>NZ_JBWJVK010000165.1:0-249 GCF_056428945.1 Flavobacterium sp. GNP010
TTATTGGAATCACTGGAATTACCAATAATATAAATGTTATTCCTTTCGTTTACATCCTTTGATGCAGTAATTACATTTATATTATTGGAATCACTGGAATTACCAATAATATAAATGTTATTCCTTTCGTTTACATCCTTTGATGCAGTAATTACATTTATATTATTGGAATCACTGGAATTACCAATAATATAAATGTTATTCCTTTCGTTTACATCCTTTGATGCAGTAATTACATTTATATTATTG
>NZ_JBWJVK010000166.1:0-246 GCF_056428945.1 Flavobacterium sp. GNP010
CGTTGCTGGAACTGGTGGATGCGCTGATGCAACTGCTACTAGAACTGTAACTGTAACTGCCGCTCCAAATGCTGGAACACTAGCTGGAACTCAATCAATATGCGTAGGTGGTTCAACTACTTTTACATCTAACGGAACTACTGGTGGAACTTATACTTCTAACGCAACTAGTGTTGCTACTGTTAATGCTACAACTGGAGTTATTGCAGGAGTTGCCTCTGGAACTGCTACAATAACATATACCGT
>NZ_JBWJVK010000167.1:0-241 GCF_056428945.1 Flavobacterium sp. GNP010
TCAATAAAATTTATACTATTATTTTGATAATTAGTGAAGGATTCTAAAATTTTATTGATTTAGTTTGCTATGTTATTATGAACCATACTCGATTACTTAATTTTCGAGTTCTGTAAAAGCATATAACATAGCAAACTAAATCAATAAAATTTATACTATTATTTTGATAATTAGTGAAGGATTCTAAAATTTTATTGATTTAGTTTGCTATGTTATTATGAACCATACTCGATTACTTAAT
>NZ_JBWJVK010000168.1:0-233 GCF_056428945.1 Flavobacterium sp. GNP010
TACAGCTAATGTAACTGATTTATTGAATGCAGATGCTGAGTACTTAGTGAATTCAATAAATCAGTTACATTAGCTGTATTTACATATTTCATTTCCAAACTGATTGGATTGGAAATGAAATATGTAAATACAGCTAATGTAACTGATTTATTGAATGCAGATGCTGAGTACTTAGTGAATTCAATAAATCAGTTACATTAGCTGTATTTACATATTTCATTTCCAAACTGATT
>NZ_JBWJVK010000169.1:0-231 GCF_056428945.1 Flavobacterium sp. GNP010
TAAAGTGTTATCAAAATTACATCCGTTTTAACAGATAATTATTTAATACATTAAATAAATTATTAAATACTTCTAGATAGAACGAAGTTAAATTGGATTAAAGTAAGAAGCATTTAATAATTTATTTAAAGTGTTATCAAAATTACATCCGTTTTAACAGATAATTATTTAATACATTAAATAAATTATTAAATACTTCTAGATAGAACGAAGTTAAATTGGATTAAAGTA
>NZ_JBWJVK010000170.1:0-231 GCF_056428945.1 Flavobacterium sp. GNP010
CGCCAAGGCCTTCTTTCCATTTACTGAAAATTAGTTTTCTTGCAATACCAAGTTGTAGCTCGTACCAAATCCCGTTTTTACCGTAAGGTTGGTATTTTAAACCTAAATCAATAGCCCAGAAAAATAGTTTTTTCTTGATTCCAGTTAACTCAGTTCCTTTAGCATAAATTTTATCATATACTTTTTCAAGTAATCTAGGTACAGCAGTAATTACAGTAGGTTGTACTTCTT
>NZ_JBWJVK010000171.1:0-223 GCF_056428945.1 Flavobacterium sp. GNP010
GGTCCTGTGTACGGACACCAATGGCGCAATTGGAATAGTGAAGAAATTGACCAAATTGCTGATCTAATTCAGGAGCTAAAAACAAATCCAAATAGCCGAAGAATGTTGGTATCGGCCTGGAACCCATCGGTTTTACCAGATACAAAAACATCTTTTGAAGAAAATGTAGCCAATAACAAAGCTGCATTGCCTCCTTGCCACGCCTTTTTTCAGTTTTACGTTG
>NZ_JBWJVK010000172.1:0-213 GCF_056428945.1 Flavobacterium sp. GNP010
TGGTACCAGTAGCCGAAGCAGCTCCAGAGGCAATACTAAAGTTTTCAGTTACTTCATCAATCGCATCCGCAGTTGTAGGTACCGAAACAGTTCCCGTAGTTGCCCCCGCAGGAACAAGTACATCAACATTTGTAGTGGTGTAATCCGCACTTCCAGCAGTACCATTAGTCAATACAAAAGTATAGGTAATAGCTTGATCAGAAGGGTTGCTTA
>NZ_JBWJVK010000173.1:0-203 GCF_056428945.1 Flavobacterium sp. GNP010
ACTTTAGACTTTATGACTAAAATCGTGGAGAATAACGGAGTCGAACCGTTGACCTTCCCGATGAATATCGGGATGATCTAGACCATATAGTACTATATTTTCTAATTTCCTTTCAAAATGTTATGAACTTATTCGCCTTAGCGAAATAGTGGAGAATAACGGAGTCGAACCGTTGACCTCCTGCGTGCAAGGCAGGCGCTCTA
>NZ_JBWJVK010000174.1:0-201 GCF_056428945.1 Flavobacterium sp. GNP010
GCATTGGCGTAAATATAAAAATCAAAAAACTCAATCGTCGTTCCTATTAAACTGCAGCATTGGCGTAAATATAAAAATCAAAAAACTCAATCGTCGTTCCTGTTAAACATGTTCTTTTTGGCAGTTTAATAGGAACGACGATTGAGTTTTTATCGATTCGTGCTTGTCCGTGGTACTCGGCATGATGCTCCTGAGTCGGAG
>NZ_JBWJVK010000175.1:0-200 GCF_056428945.1 Flavobacterium sp. GNP010
CAGTCGGTGATGACGAAGTTAAGCGCCCGGTTCATCGAGCACGAATCGATCCAACGCATCAATTATGGTTTGCTTTTTATCTCCAACATCTGGAGATAAAACCATTCCTGCTGCACCAGCATAAACCACAAAGTAGCCATTGTGGTTTATATCGATTCGTGCTTGTCCGTGGTACTCGGCATGATGCTCCTGAGTCGGAG